>JAYQWJ020000081.1:0-4429 GCA_035829175.2 Candidatus Albibeggiatoa psychrophila | reverse complement strand
CAGTTCACGTCTTTAGATTTCCTATCACATAAATGTAAATGATTTTTTCTTCTATGTCTGCTTTAATTTGAGCTTTAGCTTATTAATGGGTCTTAGCAATGGAAAATTGGCAATGAGTAGATGAAGCTTTCAAAGCTTGTCTGGATTGTTCTTGTAATTCGGGATTAGCATAAAAACGTAGCCAAGGAAATAAATCACTGGGTAACATGCCGCGTTCACCTTGCTGAGCGGCTTTATCACCCGCTTGACCATGTAAGCAAACCCCCAAACGTGCCGCCTCAACATTATTTAAACCTTGTGCAAGCAAACCCGCAATCACGCCTGTCAACATATCACCCGAACCACCCACAGCCATCCCCGGATTACCCACAGTACATACACCGATACTACCATTAGGATCAGCAACTAAAGTTCCCGCACCTTTCAAAATACATACGCCACCAAAACGTAATTGTAACGATTGTACCGCCGCAAAACGGTCATGTTGTACTTCAGAAACACTGGTTTTTAGCAAACGTGCGGCTTCCCCCGGATGAGGTGTGATAATGCTATTTTTAAATCTAAACGGATATTGTGCGGTCAAATTGAGGGCATCGGCATCAACCACCATGGGTTTATCTAAAGATTTCACCGTATCAAGTAAATTTTCAGCCCATTTGGATTGACCTAATCCCGGTCCTATCGCAATCACATCAACCGATTTTAATAATTGTGTAAGTTGCTCTGGCGTTTCGACACCATGACACATTAATTCAGGACAACCAATATTGATTAATATCGCATGAGCTTGTCGAGTTGCAACACTGACTTTGCCCGCGCCAACTCGCAATGCTGCTTCTGCTGCTAATCGGATAGCCCCTGTCATTCCTTCGTCACCGCCAATAATAAGCACATGACCAAAACTGCCTTTATGTGCAACCCGTGAACGGCGCGTCAGTAAATGGGTTAACGAATCATAATCAAACCGCAAAATATGACTTTTTATCTGTTTATAAATTTCAGGTGGCACTTTTAAGTCATCAAAACAAATTGAACCGCAATATTCAGGACCTTCGGCGGTAAATAAACCTTGTTTCAAGCCAATAAAACTAATCGTTGCTTGCGCATGAACTGCTGCACCCATCACATTTCCCGTATCAGCATGTAAACCTGAGGGAATATCCAATGATAATACGGGGCATTGACAACGATTGATGCCATTTATAACCTCGTGCCATTCACCTTTTACTTCGCGGTCGAGACCTGTGCCTAGCAGCGCGTCAACAACAACATCAACCACACTTAATTTCTTCTCTGCAAAGACTTGTACCGATAAACCGACTTCTGTCATGGTTTCGTAAACAGTTTTGGCATCACCTTTTAATTTTTTGATGTCGCCCAGTTGCAATACCGTCACGTCATAACCTGCCAGAAAGGCTAAGCGTGACAATACATAACCATCGCCACCATTATTGCCTATGCCACATATCACAATGATACGGTTTGCTTTAGGCCATTTGGTTTGTAATAAGTGAAACGCCGCACTGCCCGCTCGTTCCGTAAGACATACACCTGATACGCCCATATCAGCAATAGCAATACGGTCTAATTCTCTGACTTGGGTTGCTCGATATAGCGGAATAGGCAATGTCTGAATATTCATAAGTTTATCCTAGTATTTGGTTTTACAGCATAACAGCAAAATATTAAATTTTTATAAACAGTCTATTTTTAATATCATTCACGGCTAATTATCAAAAGCATAACGAATTTGCTCTTGAGTAAAACCTCTGTATTGCAAAAATCGCACTTGCTTGGCATAATCACGGGGATTATTGGGTGTTGTATTGAAACGCTTCTGTTGCACTTTGCAAACCAGTTCAAACCAATCATGATCAGGCTCTGCTAAAGCTGCCGTCACCACCTCATTATGTACGCCGCGTTGCTGCAAAACCCATTGAATATATCGCTCTCCATAACCTTTATTAATTCGATAGCGGGTATAACTTTCGGCAAAACGTTTGTCACTTTGATAATCCCGCGCCGCCAAGTCATCTAAAACCGCATTAATTATTTCAATATCACAGGCTTTAGCTAATAGCTTTTTTTTTAATTCTAAACGCGAGTGTTCACGATTGGCTAAATAGCGTAAGGCTTTTTGGTTAACCTGCTGAAAATCATGTTTTGTCACAATAATTAATCAATAAAATTCTAAACCCGCATTATTCCACAAATTCAAATCATCAGGCAAAAATTGATAAAGTCTTAAAAATTAGATGTATCAACTAAAAAATTAGGCATTAACGCTTAAATTAAACTAGACTATGTAGCAACTATATTATTAAGTAGGAAAAATCATGTTTCGTTTAAAGTCTATGATGTATGCGTTGCCTATATCTCTGCTATCTGCCATGCCTGTGCAAGCAGAAATTGTGTATGATGGCGCGGATTTAGATAATGCGTATCTCTATGTTAATCAACTGCGTCAAGAAACAGATATGACAACGTTGAATACAAATAATTTATTGCAACAATCAGCGGCAAACCATGCTGAATATTTGATTTTGAATGATACGTCTGGGCATTTTGAAACGGAAGGCTTAGCAGGTTTTACAGGTGTGTCCGTTGGCGATAGAGTATTGCAAACGGGTTATTTATCGAACACTGTTTCAGAAAATATTTCAGGCGGCGACCAAGATTATAAAACTTCAATTGATGGTTTGATGTCGGCAATTTACCATCGTTTTGGTTTTTTAGATTTTGGCATTACGGCTGTTGGTGTAGGAATTAGTCGTGTTTCATTGTTAGAAGCTGGAAATGCCAGTTATGTTTACAATATGGCTAACGAAGGCTTTCATCAATTGTGTCAAGGCGTGTCTGATACTACGGCGCGAACTTTTTATAACTCATGCCCGAATGATGCAGAGTTTGCGGTAAGCAGTGAGGTTTATGAAGCAACCCGTGATGAGCCAATGGGTTTGAATCCAAATATTGTGTTGTGGCCTGCGAATAATAGCAGTGATATTCCGCCAACTTTTTATGAAGAATCCCCTGATCCATTGCCTGATTATTCCATTTCAGGTTATCCCGTTTCAATTCAATTTAATCCGCTGACATATGAAAATGTTGCAGTTTCTAATTTCACAATTTACCGTGATAAAGATGATACGCCCTTGACATTAACTCGGGAATTAAATGAAGCAACTGACCCAAATACAAGATTTTCAGGCTTGGAATACGCTTTATTTCCATTGCAACGGTTGGATTGGAACACCCGTTATCGTGCTGAGTTAACTTACAGCGCACAGTTGATTGATGGTACGACAGAAACTAAAAATTTAGCATGGGAATTTAATACACGTCAGCTTGGCATATCTTCATATGCGGTTGAGCAAAATCAACAGATTTCTGTGCCGTCGGGTGCTGAGTTTGCGGTTTATTTCCCACCTGCCGCTTCAACAGGGGCAAGTCAAGTCAGTTGGAGTTATTCATCTGGTATGGGAGTTGATTTCAGCATTATTGATAGTGGCACTTTACAAATTACCGTGTCAGGTGAAGATACCGATACCGTAACTTTTACTTTTGATGATGGTCGTAAATTTAGTATTGCAATTGATAGTACCGCTCAGTTGGAAAATAATGTATTAGCTGATGCCGGTGATGGTGTTGCTAGCGCAGGCTTAAGTTCAACGACTGACGGAACGGGTACTGATGGTTCAACCACTGACGGGACTACGGGCGAGTGCAGTAGTACCGATTGTAGTTACACTTTAGATATTGAGCAAGCGGGTTTTTACGTGATGAATATCGAGTTGCCCGAAGGCGGAACTGAAGGCTTTTGGGGAGTTTCAGTTAACACAACAGCAGGTTCTAACCCCGGTGGTTTTAATGCGGGCGCGATTTTAAAAGAAAATGGTGATGTGCCGGGATTTGTTGGATTTTATTTAGGTGGCTATGAAGCCGTGACTTTAACCCCTTATGAATATTTAAACGTAGCTGAAAATGTGCTGGTACGAATCAAATCGAATGACGTTGTTTTATATTCTAAGGTCGTTAAATCAGGTACTTCCGTGACAACTGATGTGTTAGCATCGGGGTTTTATGTGGCAGAAATCTTAAGCCAAGAAGGAACTGGGCGTGGTTTATCTGGTTTAGGTTTAAGTGCTAATACGTTTACTGGTGGTGTAAATGTCGGCGGTTGGATTGACAGAGAAACCAGTGGTGCAAGTGCAGGATTTGGTGCATTTTATGTTGCATCGCCTCAGCAAGTGAATGTTAAATTGTTCTTTGGTGAAACTTATGGTTCTGTCGGCTCAACTAAATTGGATGCGTCTCTATCATTTCAAGAAGCGGATGGTTCTCGTACTTTAAAATGGTCGAGCAAAACTAACTAAGTTGTGAATAATTTAAGGGTTAGCAATTTTGATTTACGTCGGATTGTTAGCCGTTA
>JAYQWJ020000080.1:0-1839 GCA_035829175.2 Candidatus Albibeggiatoa psychrophila | reverse complement strand
AATGGTAATGAGTTGTTGACCATGAATCATCAGTCGAGTTGAGCGTTTTTGCATGGCTAGGCATTTGATAATATATGCTTGATGTGGAATTAAAATAAGTTTTATAAAACAAATGGTTATAAATATTGATTTTGAAAAGCGAGAAAGCTATCTCTTTTTATTTCAATTACTTAAAAATTTATTTCACATCAAGCGTATTATAGATAAGCTTAAGAATTATTGAAGCAAATATTTGGTTTTTTAATCCCGCAAATCCTGATTCAAACACTTTTCAAATTCGGACAGCTCAAAAACCATCCAAATCATTAAAATTACTTCCCGATACAAAAACTAGAAAATATCTGTCCTAACAAATCATCAGCGGTAAATTTCCCTGTAATCTCACTCAATGCCTGCTGCGCCAAGCGCAAATCCTCAGCTAATAACTCATTTTGATAAGCCAATATATTTGCCAAACCACTATCCAATGCCGTTTGAGCCTGTTGCAACGCATCCAAATGCCTACGCCGTGCTAAAAAACTGCCTTCTGTATTATTTTTCAAACCCATTTTCTGTTTTAACAACTCACGAAACTCCGCAACACCCTCATTCGTTTTCGCTGACAAATACAATACACCCGTCTCACACAAACCTGCCTGATGCCCACTAATATCAATCTTATTCCGAATCAGCAACGGCGTTGAAGGAATCTCAGTTAACAAATTTTCATGCGTATGATCATCAGGATAACGATCATCAAGCAATAAAATCACTAAATCCGCCTCCTGCAAAACCTGCTTAGTGCGCTTAATTCCTTCCTGCTCCACCAAATCAGTCGTTTCTCGCAAACCCGCAGTATCAATAATATGCAATGGCATTCCATCCAAATCAATTTGGTCGCGCACAATATCCCGTGTTGTACCCGCTATCGGTGTCACAATCGCCGTTTCTCGCCCAGCCAAACAATTTAATAAACTGGATTTCCCCACATTTGGCTCACCCACCAACGCAATGTGCATTCCTTCCTTAAGTAAAAAACCTTGCTGGGCTTTATTCAAAATAGCTTCAATATCCAATTGTAATTGTTCAACTTTTCCTTGCACCAAACCATCAGCCAACAAATCAATTTCTTCCTCAACAAAATCAATTCCCGCTTCAATATAAGTCCGCAACCAAGTTAAACGCTCAACTAATTGATGAATCTGTTGTGAAAACTCGCCTTGTAATGAACGCAATGCACAACGTGCCGCTTGCACTGAAGAACTCTCAATTAAATCCGCAATCGCTTCTGCTTGAGCAAGGTCAATTTTGCCATTTAAAAAAGCTCTTTCGGTAAATTCACCGGGATTTGCTAAACGCACATTTAAGGCTAAAACTGCTTTCAACAACAAATCCATCACCACAATGCCGCCATGCCCTTGTAATTCCAACACATCTTCACCCGTATATGAATGCGGTGCAGCAAAATAAATTGCTAAACCTTGGTCAATCACTTCATTTTCAATATTTTTAAACGCGCTGAACAAGGCATAACGAGGCTTTGGCAATTGCCCTATCACTATTTTTGCAATTTCTGGCACACGCGAACCCGATACCCGTACAATGCCGACCCCGCCTTGACCCGCAGGTGTTGCAATCGCCGCAATCGTATCTGTTAATGCAACTTCATCATTCATGAAAAATAATCCTTAGCCATTCTAAAATCTCTAATAATTCACTGATTAAAATCTCCGAACTCGACAAAACTTAAGGCACGTCGTGGAATAATTGTAAGTTATTGTGTTCAGAAAAATTAAGCAATAGCTGCCGTAAATAATCTAAGCCATGGCGAAAAATAGATTTGCTAGGACAGTTGATAGA
>JAYQWJ020000079.1:0-4454 GCA_035829175.2 Candidatus Albibeggiatoa psychrophila | reverse complement strand
AGATTAATAAAAAATTGGGTTAGCGAGTGATGAATTTTTGAATAACTTGCATAATATCCTGCGTGGTATTTGGATTGGCTTGTTGACGGGCGGCTTGTCCCATTTGCTGTAATTGTTGCGGTTTGGATAATAAATCCTGCAATAACTGGGTTAATTTTTCCACCGTTAAATCACGTTGCTGAATCAAAATAGCCGCTTGTTGTTCACTTAAAAATTTTGCATTTTCAGTTTGATGATCATCGACCGCATGAGGAAATGGAATTAAAATACTGGCAACACCCGCATGAGCCAACTCTGTCACGGTCAATGCACCTGCTCGACATATTACTAAATCTGCCCACAAATAAACTTGTGCCATGTCATGAATAAATGCAGAGACTTCAACAGGGAATCCTGCTTGCTCATAACTGGTTTGGACTTCGATTAGTTGTTTTTCACCTGTTTGATGTTTGACTGCAATTTCAATAGCTTCTAATTGTTGCAATGCTTGGGGTACAAGTTCATTCAATGCTTTTGCGCCTAAACTACCGCCAAATACTAAAATATTTAATCGTGGGCGATGAATCTGCACTGTTGTTTTATGCAATGCCACAATTGGTTCACGCACAGGATTACCCACGGTTTGAGCTTGAGTTTGGACGGGAAATGTATTAGGAAACGCTTGTAATGTCTGTTTAGCCAAACGTGACAAGACTTTATTAGTCATACCTGCAATTGCATTTTGCTCATGAATCAACAAATTTTTACCCATAATCCATGCCGCCATTCCGCCCGGACCACTGGCAAATCCGCCCATACCAATCACAACTTGTGGTTTAACACGTCGAATAATTCCAATCGCTTGCCCAATCGCCCAGATGATTTTAAACGGCGCAAGTAATAAACTCAGCTTATTTTTCCCACGTAATCCTTTGATATTAATAAAATGAATTGGAATATTAGCTTCAGGCACAAGACGTGATTCCATGCTGTTCGGCGTACCAAGCCATTCAACATGGATATTTTGTGCTTGCAGAACTTGGGCAATTGCCAGTGCTGGAAAAATATGACCGCCAGTACCACCAGCCATCATCAAAACAGTGGGATTTTTTTGCATAGGAATGCTTTATATAAGAAATGGAATTTGCTAACGAAGAATTATAATAAGATACACATCTCATTGAAAGGAAATAAGAATAGGAACGGGTTTTTATTATAGAAGGCTTCTTGAAATAAGCCATTTGAAAAAATAGATTAAAAATGCAAAATAATATTTTCAACTTATTGTTTAATAAATGATTATAAATTCAAAAAATATAAAACCGTCTTTTATAGCTAAAAAATGTCAAAACCAAAGATTTATAAATAAATCAAAAAACAGAAAGTTCTGTACATTTCGCAACGACAACGATGGCATTGATAGAATCTTCAATTTCCATTATCTCTTAAAAAAATCTCAAATGGGTTCTATAAGTTGATATTGATTAAAAATCATACTATAAAGGACAAATTCACTTTTCCCAGACATTATAATGAATAATTCAAATACGCTTTTTCTTGTTGATGGTTCATCTTATTTATTCCGTGCTTATCATGCTTTACCGCCGTTAGCCAATGCTGATGGCGTGCCGACGGGCGCAGTGTTTGGCATGACCAGTATGTTGCGTAATTTGATTCGTGACTATCAGCCCGAATACGTTGCCATTGTATTTGATACTAAAGCGAAAACCTTTCGTGATGACATGTATCCTGAATATAAAGCCAATCGTCCGCCTGCCCCCGATGATTTAGTCCAACAAATTGGTTATACGTTTCAAGTGATTGAAGCAATGGGTTTTCCTATAATCAAAAAAGATGGCGTTGAAGCGGATGATGTGATTGGTACATTGGCATTGCAAGCAGAAAAATTAGGCATGGATACGGTTGTATTTACGGGTGATAAGGATTTCGCTCAAATTGTCACCGATAAAATTCACCTGATTGATACCATGAAAAACACCCGTTTAGACGTGCAAGGTGTGAAGGATAAGTTTGGAGTTGCACCAAATCAAATTGTCGATTATTTAACTTTAGTCGGTGATAACGCAGATAATGTTAAAGGCGTGGATAAAGTAGGCCCTAAAACCGCTGTAAAATGGATAAATCAGTATGAAAACTTAGACAATATCATACAGCAAGCGGATAAAATTAAAGGTAAAGTTGGCGAAAATTTGCGGAATGCATTACATTATTTACCTCTTACCCGAAAAGTCATTACTTTAAAAACAGATGTTGAATTAGAACAAACCCCTCAACAATTGCAGATGTGTCAAACTGATACTGAGCAATTGATTCAATTATTTACCGAGCTGAATTTTAAACGGGAATGGCTACAAGAGTTACAATCTGCTGATTTAGATTTTGCCGAACCTGAGCAAGCAATTGAAAGAAAAGTAAATTATCAAACTATTCTCACGCAAGAAGAATTAGATTCATGGCTGCAACGTTTGCAACAAGCAGCCTATTTTGCATTTGATGTTGAAACCAATAGTTTAGATTATTTAAATGCTGAATTGATTGGTTTATCTTTTAGTGTGCAAGCAGGTGAAGCGGCTTATGTGCCTGTTGCACATGATTATTTAGGTGCGCCTAGTCAATTATCGCGTGAAATGGTTTTGAAAAGTTTGAAACCACTGCTTGAAAATCCAAATTTGAAAAAAATAGGGCAAAATCTCAAGTTTGATGCGCACATTTTAGCCAATTATGACATCGCTTTAAATGGAATTGCTCATGACACAATGTTGGAATCCTATGTGTTAAATAGCACTGAAAAGCATAATATGGATAGTTTGGCGAAAAATCATCTAGGCGTAAATACGGTTAGTTTTGAAGATATTGCAGGAAAAGGTAAAAAACAGCTTACTTTTAATCAAATTTCCTTAGAACAAGCTGCACCTTATGCGGCTGAAGATGCGGATATTACGTGGCAATTGCACGAAACATTATATCCTCAATTACAAGATGATTTGCTTAAACTGTATAATGAGATTGAAGTGCCATTAGTGCCTGTTTTAATTCGAGTTGAACGCAATGGAGTCAAACTTGATAGCGATAAATTACATTTGCAAAGTTTAGAATTAGCCAGCGAATTGCAAACTTTAGAGCAACAAGCCCATGATTTAGCTAAAACTGTCTTTAATCTGAATTCTCCCAAGCAGTTACAGAAAGTATTATTTGAAAAGTTAAAATTACCTGTACAGAAGAAAACGGCTAAAGGTGATGCGTCGACTTCGGTTGAGGTATTGGAAATCCTAGCAAAAGACTATGAATTACCCAAAGTGATTTTGACTTATCGCAGTTTGAGCAAATTAAAATCGACTTATACTGACGCTTTGCCACAGCAGATTAATTCAAAAACAGGACGAGTACATACTTCATATAATCAAGTGGTTACGGCAACAGGACGTTTATCTTCCAGCTCACCTAATTTGCAAAACATACCGATTCGGACATCAGAAGGGCGACGGATTCGACAAGCTTTTATTCCTGAGCAGGGCTATCAGTTGATTGCGGCGGATTATTCTCAAATTGAGTTGCGGATCATGGCGCATTTATCCCAAGATGAAAAATTACTGGATGCGTTTGCAAAAGGTGAAGATATTCACAAAGCGACCGCTTCACAGGTATTTAATACGCCACTGGCTGAAGTGACTAAAGAGCAACGTCGTAATGCTAAGGCGGTGAATTTCGGTTTGATTTATGGAATGCAAGCCTATGGTTTAGCACAACAATTAGACATTGAACGCAGTGAAGCCCAAACCTATATTGATGCTTATTTTGAGCAATATCCCAAAGTCAAAGATTATATGGAAACCACCCGTGATGTGGCAAAGCAACAGGGTTTTGTTGAAACCGTATTTGGGCGACGTTTGTATATTCCTGACATTAATTCCCGTAATTATCAACGTAAACAATATGCTGAACGCAGTGCGATTAATGCGCCGATGCAAGGGACTGCTGCGGATGTTATTAAATTAGCAATGATAGCGGTACAAAATTGGATTGATGCTCAACAGCTTGATATTCGGATGTTAATGCAGGTGCATGATGAATTAGTGTTTGAAGTGGCAGATAATTTGGTTGAACAGACAAAAATTGAGATTCCGCAAAAGATGACGCAGGTGGCAAATTTAGACGTACCATTGTTGGTTGAGGCGGGTGTGGGGATGAATTGGGACGAGGCGCATTGATGTTTTGGGTGAAAAAGTTTAGCGCGGCATTAAAAATATATGCTTTAAATATCATGCCGTTACGCTTTTATTGCAAACTTTAAACAAGTTAATTTTTTGATTTTTAAACAATAATAAATTATATTGAATAAAGATTAAACTATTTATTCATTCCTGCGCTGGTTAAAAACAGTTTAGAAACTGATTCTAAGATGATATTTATCACAAGCAATAGTTGCTTTTCGAAGCAAAATAATATCTTACATG
>JAYQWJ020000078.1:0-4003 GCA_035829175.2 Candidatus Albibeggiatoa psychrophila | reverse complement strand
AATTCGGACTCTGCGAACGAATTACGCTTAAAAGTGAAATTGGAAAGTAAACGCGCTGGCGGTGAATTATCAACGGGCGGTTTAAGTTTAGCAGATAAAGAGGAAGAATAATTTTATAACAATGTGGGATGGTTGCCTGATTCATCATTCCACATAGCTAAAAAAACCTTGATTGAATTTACAGCCGTACAAATAAAAATAGGCATTTTACATATTGCGCATCTTAAATGCGCTCATACAAAAATAGCCGATT
This sequence comes from Candidatus Albibeggiatoa psychrophila, assembly GCA_035829175.2. GTDB lineage: Bacteria > Pseudomonadota > Gammaproteobacteria > Beggiatoales > Beggiatoaceae > Albibeggiatoa > Albibeggiatoa psychrophila. The sequence goes on along the minus strand of JAYQWJ020000078.1, from coordinate 3,750 downwards.
TAAACTGCTTTTAGATTTGATAAACATCCTAGGCACGAGCACTTTAATACTGAACCGTGTTAAATTCAAAATTGTTAATTAACAACTATGATAGCCAAAACCCTTGAAAATCCCACGTATTAACACCATTACAAACCCATAATTTAACTTGATACGCGGTTGGTGGTAACGCATCAAGCCAGAGGATAATCCAGCTTCCTCTTTTAAACCACATCTCGACTTGTTATGCTGTTGCAATAGACCCCATTCAAAAGCGGTCGTAGAAATATCCATAATGAATAGAATAGTAGGAATTTATATTCCTAATGATATTTTTCATGTCTCAACAGCTACTATATCTGAACGGCCTACCTTAATTGGATGCTATTTTGTTTGAAGAGAGTTCTACTATGTCAAATAAAGACAAATCACCTGATGAATTAATGATTTTACCTGTTTTACCTCTGCGTGATGTTGTTGTTTACCCTCACATGGTCATTCCCTTATTTGTTGGTCGTGAGAAATCCATTCGTGCGCTAGAAGGTGCGATGAATGAAAATAAAAAAGTTCTACTCATTGCGCAAAAAAATACTACCGAAGAAGAACCTTCAATTAAAGATTTATATGAAATTGGAACAATCGCCAATATTCTACAATTACTTAAATTACCTGATGGCACAATTAAAGTTCTTGTTGAAGGTGGGCAACGCGCCAAGGTTGTTAGTATTTTAGAAGATGAATTTTCAGTTCAAGCCATACCTATCGAATCTGAAGTGGATGACAATCAAGAAGTTGAAGTGCTATCACGTACTGTCACTTCCCGTTTTGACCAATACATCAAGCTTAATAAAAAAGTCCCGCCTGAAATTTTAAATTCCTTATCTACTATTGATGAACCGGGGCGTTTAGCCGATACCATTGCCGCACACATGGCGATTAAGCTCGATGAAAAGCAAAAGATTTTGGAAATCATGGATGTACGTCAGCGGTTAGAGAAATTGATGGCGTTGATGGAAGCTGAAATTGATTTATTGCAAGTTGAGAAACGGATTCGTAAGCGCGTTAAAGGACAAATGGAACGCAGCCAACGTGAATACTATCTGAACGAGCAAATGAAAGCGATTCAGAAAGAATTAGGTGATTTAGATGAAGTGCCTAATGAAGTTGAAGAATTGGCAAATAAGATTGAAGAAGCGGGAATGCCTGCTGAGGTGAAAGATAAGGCTGTTTCTGAGCTGAATAAACTCAAAATGATGCCGCCGATGTCATCTGAAGCCACTGTGGTGCGTAACTATATTGATGTGATGGTTGATGTGCCGTGGAAAAAACGCACTAAAATCAGCCGCAGCCTCCTTAAAGCATCGCAGATTTTAGAAGAAGACCACTATGGCTTAGAAAAAGTCAAAGAACGAATTTTAGAATATTTGGCAGTACAACAACGAGTTAAAAAGCTCAAAGGCCCTGTTTTATGCCTTGTTGGTCCACCGGGAGTAGGCAAAACCTCATTGGGTCAATCCATTGCTCGAGCCACCAATCGTAAATTTTCTCGTATGTCATTAGGTGGAGTACGTGATGAAGCGGAAATTCGTGGGCATCGCCGTACCTATATTGGCTCATTACCGGGAAAAATCATCCAAAACTTGTCTAAGATCAAAGTCAAAAACCCATTATTCTTACTTGATGAAGTGGATAAGATGTCGACAGACTTCCGTGGCGATCCATCCTCTGCATTATTAGAAGTACTTGATCCAGAACAAAATCATACTTTCAACGACCATTATTTAGAAGTCGATTATGATTTATCAGAAGTGATGTTTGTTGCGACAGCCAATACGCTCAATATCCCAGCGGCATTACTTGATCGGATGGAAGTGATTCGTTTATCAGGTTATACCGAAGAAGAAAAAATCAAGATTGCGATGGGCTATCTTTTGCCTAAACAGATTAAAAACAATGGTTTAAAAGAAAATGAGGTTGACATTCAAGAAAGTGCAATCCGTTCTATCATTCGTTTTTATAGCCGTGAAGCAGGTGTGCGTAGTTTAGAGCGTGAAATTGCCAAGATTTGCCGCAAAGTGGTGAAACATATTTTATTAGAAAAAGTGTCAGATAAAATCATCGTTGATGAGAAAAATATTAATGATTATCTCGGCGTGCAACGTTATCGTTATGGTCGTGCTGAAGAAAGCGATCGTGTTGGTTTGGTCACAGGTTTGGCTTGGACGGAAGTTGGCGGTGATTTGCTCACTATTGAAGCGACGGTGATGCCAGGTAAAGGCAAGCTGACTTATACGGGGCAACTCGGTGATGTGATGCAGGAATCGATTCAAGCTGCAATGAGTGTGGTGCGTGGTCGTGCTAAAAGTGTTGGTATCGATCCTGATTTTTATCAAAAATATGATGTACATATCCACGTTCCTGAAGGAGCAACACCAAAAGATGGTCCTAGCGCAGGTATTAGCATGTGTACTTCGATAGTGTCTGTGCTCACAGATATTCCCGTGCGTGCCGATGTGGCGATGACGGGTGAAATTACTTTACGCGGTGAAGTGCTTCCAATCGGTGGTTTAAAAGAGAAGTTATTAGCAGCGTTGCGTGGTGGCATTCAAACCGTTTTAATCCCTAGCGAAAACGAACGTGATTTAGAGGAAATTCCTGATAACATTAAGGAAAATTTAGATATACGTCCCGTTAAATGGATAGACGAAGTGTTACACCACGCGCTACAGCGGATGCCGATGCCACTGGAAAAAACTGAGGATAATTTACAAGCCGTTAAAAAAGAAGTAAGTGGACATCTCCAAACTGGAATCCAAACACATTAAACATGTTACAATCGTTGCTGTGATGCGGGTTTTGCCTGTTTTTAGTAGTTAATGGCATAAACCCTGCATATTTTCAAGGGTACTATAATATTTTAATCCACTATTCTTGATGATAAAATGGGGGAACAATGAACAAAGCTCAGTTGATTGACGCAGTTGCAAATTCTGCGGATATATCTAAAAAAGACGCAAGCCTAGCGGTAGATGCAGTCGTGACTCAAATTAAAGAATCATTAGCCGAAGGTGAAACTGTCACTTTAATCGGTTTTGGTACTTTTGCAGTGCGCGACCGAGCTGAACGAAAAGGCCGCAATCCACGTACTAATGAAGAAATTATAATTCCAGCAGCTAAAGTGCCTGTCTTCAAACCGGGTAAAGCGTTAAAAGAAGCATTGAATTAAGAATCCATACTATTTAGTTTGTATTGGACAAAATTCTGTTGATTTAGCTATAATGCTGCATACTTTAAAATCAACAGATTATCTGGTGTACCCAGATATGAGGGTAGTTTAATTTAAAAAAACTGAAAAAAGTGCTTGCGTCGATAAAATACCCTGTATATAATGCGAGCCTTCATTTGGACGGGTGCTTAGCTCAGCTGGTAGAGCATCGCCCTTACAAGGCGAGGGTCGGGGGTTCGAACCCCTCAGCACCCACCAAGTTCAGATTTAATGGAGCGGTAGTTCAGTTGGTTAGAATACCGGCCTGTCACGCCGGGGGTCGCGGGTTCGAGTCCCGTCCGCTCCGCCAGTATTTAAGAAGAAAGAGGTAATAACAGCAACTTGAAATCTATATTAATCTATGCTATTATTAACTAATGTTGAAAAAACTTGTCACGAAACAAACAAAAAGCTAGCAACCGCAGAGCGAGAGCCAAGCTCAAGGTTGCTAACTTTCATATTTCTAATCAGATTGTGATTATGGTTTAGAAATTGACCGCGATTTA
>JAYQWJ020000077.1:0-6678 GCA_035829175.2 Candidatus Albibeggiatoa psychrophila | reverse complement strand
ACCCAACTGACGCAAGAAAAAGAGGCAGTATTGCGTTCTGTGATTAATAATATTCCTGACTTGGTATTTTGGAAGGATAAAAATTCTGTTTATTTAGGTTGTAATGAAGCCTTTGCAGCAATGAATAAATTGGATCATATCTATGATATTGTGGGAAAAACAGATAGTGATTTAGCATGGCATCAACAGGCAGATCAATTTCGCCAAAAAGATTTAGAAATCATGTCAAACAATCAACCACTATTATATGTAGAAGAACAAATTCCCAGTGTCAACAAGGAAAATACCTCATGTTGGGTAGAAACCAGTAAAATTCCGCTACATGATAGTAATAATAAAGTGGCTGGGATTTTATGTTTGGCGCGTGATATTACCGAACGTAAACAGACTGAACAAACATTGCTTCAAGCTAAAGAAATGGCAGAAATGGCAAATAAGGCAAAAAGTATTTTTCTCGCCAATATGAGCCATGAATTACGCACACCACTCAATGGTATTCTGGGTTACGCTCAAATCCTCAATTTAGATAAAACCCTGAGCAGCAAGCAACAAGAAGGCATTGATATTATTTATCGTAGTGGTAATTACTTATTGACTTTAATCAATGATATTCTGGACTTAGCCAAAATTGAGGCGGGAAAAGTTGAGCTAATTCCTATCGATATTAATTTCCATACGTTTATTGAAGAATTGATTCAACTATTCCATATTCGCGCCAAACAGAAAAATATTGCATTTAATTATGAACCCTTATCTCAGTTACCTATGGGTGTACGGGTCGATGAAAAACGTTTGCGCCAGATATTGATTAACTTGCTAGGCAATGCGATTAAATTTACAGAACATGGTGGTGTGGTGCTTAAAATAGACTATTGTTCAGGTACGATGATGTTGAGAATTGAAGATACGGGAATCGGGATTAATGCCTCTGATATAGATGATGTTTTCAAACCTTTTCAACAAGTCAGTGATACCTTGCATAAATCGGAAGGCACGGGTTTAGGTTTATCCATTACCCGCCGCTTGATTGAAATTATGGGTAGCGAGCTGCATGTGGAAAGTCAAATAGGGCAAGGCAGTATTTTTTGGTTAGAGCTGGCGTTACCAGAGGTCTCACATTTAATTAAAACTGAGAAAATAAATAAGCCCGTTGCGATAGGTTATGAAGGTCAGCCGCGTACTATTTTAGTGGTGGACGATAAGAAAGAAAATCGACAGGTCATGCAAAACTTGCTCACGCCCTTGGGTTTTATCATCACTGAGTCAGAAGATGGTCAAGAAGCAGTTGAAAAAGTACAACAGACATGTCCTGATTTAATTTTAATGGATTTAGTCATGCCCATAATGGATGGTTTTGAAGCAACACGTTTAATTAGAAAATATCCTCAAACACAGCATGTACCTATTATTGTTGCCTCAACCAGTGTTTTTGATTTTCATAAACAAGAGAGTTTGGCAGCAGGTTGCAATGATTTTTTACCGAAACCATTTGAAGTGGCTGATTTACTCGAAGCGTTACAAAAGCAGCTTGATTTAACATGGGTTTATGAACAAAAAAATACAATCTCGGAAACAACGCAAAAATCGCCGACTTTATTGGAAATAAAAATGCTGATTGCGCCCTCTATACAATCTGCAACATTGCTATTAGATTTAGCAAAAATGGGGGATATTCAAGGAATTATTGATGCTTTGGCAGTGATAGAGCAAGAGCATGATGACTTAAAACCTTTTGTCGATTATATTCATGAGATGGCTAAAAAATTTGATGATGAGAAAATTACATCTATCATGGAACACTATTTGGAAACAGGTGAAATGCCGCTAGAAGATGAGTGATTTTTATGAGTCGTATTTGAGGCTTATGTGCAATATAGTCAAATTCATCAGGAGTGTTATAAAAATATCTGCCTTTCATGACTGCCAGCCCCTGAAAATTATCAGTCTTAATATAGCAAAAGGAATTGGCTATACATAATGAGTAAGCTGGTTTCTTTGCTAATTCCTAATCATATTTTTATTTGCCCATTTCAAACTATCATAATTACCATCAACAGATAAATTGTAATGTTCCATCATTTTCCGAGTGACTAAAACATAATCTTCATACCACAATGGCACATAAGGTAAATCATCGAAAATTTGTTGTTGAATCTGCCAATATAATGCAATTTGCTTATCTAAATCTTCAGTTTGTTTTGCTTCGTCAATCCATTGATCTAATTCAGGATTAATATAACGTCCACGATTTGCCCCACTTGGCGGTACAGAATCACTGTGAAACACATATTCAAAAATATCAGGCATTTTCACTTCAACCCACATTAAACTGTACATCTGAAACTGACCTGCTTTAATATCGCCGTAAAACGTACCCCAATCATAAGTTTGTAAATCCATGTCAATCCCAACTTGTTTAAGTTGATGTTGCATCACAGTGGCTAAACGAATTCGCACAGGATTAGTCGAGGTTTTATAACTTAATTTCAAGGGTTTATCAGCATAACCTGCTTGTGCAAGAAGTTGCTTTGCTTTCTCAGGGTCATAAGGATAAAGCGGTAAATTTGGATTTCCTGCCCAATGGCTTGGCGGTAGAATACTGCTAGCAGGTCGGGCGGCATTGCCTAACACATAATGGATAATATCTTCACGATTTAAAGCATACGCAATCGCTTGCCGAATTAATAAATTATTTGTGGTTTCATCTTGCAAATTAAACCCAAGATAAGCGAAATTACTGCCTTTTTCTTTTTGCACCCGCACTTCATCACGTTTTTCCAGCCATCGAATCAATTCGGGTGACAAATCGCCCTGTAAAATATCCAATTCACCACGTAACAGTTTAAGCACTCTAACTACGGGGTCTTTCACTTCAATAAATTCAACGGGCTGTTTATCTATTAAACGGCGTAATTTCAAACGACTATGGTCTTGCCAATCTATAAATTGAAATGCACCACTACCAATGGGATGGGTGTTAAATGGATGGTTTGCGGCAATGAGTTCAGCGGGTAAAATGCCAATACTCAAACGACCAACAAATAAGTTATCGGGTTGGGATAAAATAAAATCAATCGTTTTTCCATCAAGTACATCAATCTCTTGAATGGTTTTGAAGGCTTCTCGATGTGGTGAGGCATTCGTTGGGTTTAGAATAAATTCATAGGTGGCTTTGACATCATACGCATTTAACGTTTGTTTGTTGTGGAATTCACAACCGGGTGGTCGTAAGGTAAAACGGTAATGGGTAGGAAGCAATTGCTCCCAACTGGCAAGGTCTGCAATCGGCTGTCGATTGGAATCAAAATCAATCAATGCACGGTAAATCAATCGGTTAATACGTGCTGATGCGGCATCGGTCGCAAAACGTGGGTCAAGCGTAACAGGTGCACTTTCTAAACCAAAACGGATAGTTTTATCGTGCTCTGGTTGTGATGATGTGCAAGCTGTGAGTAGAATTAGTAGAATTAAAAGGTATTTATACATGTCATTTTGAACTGGAGCGCAGAATTTATTTTATGTTACTGTGAAACGAATGCTTTTATTGCTTCATAGCACTCGTTAGTGGCTTTATTTTTGATTATTATCAAGTTTATATTGTTAAGTCTATTCTACCATTGCAACTATTTCATTTTTAACAAATAAGAGGTTTTTATAAATTGCTTTCAAATCTTCTATTTTGGTTGAATCAAAGTTTTGCGAAATAAAATACTGATATTGATGCAAGGCTAATTTTTCCAAAATAACAAAGTGCCAATTTCCACCCGTAATATAAGCCCCTTTTATCAATTTCCAATCATTTAATTCAACTGCACTAATTAGCTCTGCCAATAATTGTGGTCTTGGATTGCCATACTCTTCACTTCGCTTGAATTCCTGAATAAAAAAATACGGCTTTTTACTTTCAATTAAACCTTCTGATACTACAAAGTCCACCGTACCATTTAAAATAAATTGATTGGTTGCATAACGCATTGGCAGTTCATAAAAGCCACGTATTTCTTTGTCTCTTAACAGAAAATTGATTTTATTTAACAACGGGGTAATATAATAAACTTTCAAATCTTCTTCATTATAACGCTCAATTAAGGATTCATTGTCTATAAGCAAATTATTTAAAAACGTTTCTATTGCACTATCTATTTCAATTGGGCTATTAAACCATTCATCAAAAATCTGTCTATCTATTTTTTGCTCAATATCAAATAATTGCTTTAGCTCAGCATCTCGGATTTTACTGTATTGATAAACAGGAATTGGCGTTTTTTCTTCATCTTTGAAAAGTGCAACTTGTTTTTTTAATTCTGCAATTTCTTGTAACAGTTTTAATTCAATTTCGCTAGTCATCACGAATTCCATACTATTTTTTGGTACTAAAAGCGAGTTTAGGAACAAGCTTAATGGAGTGCGGAATTTATTCTGCCCGAGCAAAACAAGTTTTGCACTCCTTACAAAGTTTAACGCTTACACATCGGAAAGCCCATAGACTCACGTCGATTATAATACGCTTGCGCAACCGCCCGCGCCAAAGCCCGAACCCGCAAAATAAACCGCTGTCGTTCTGTCACAGAAATCGCATGACGCGCATCCAGTAAATTAAACGTGTGCGATGCTTTCAACACCATTTCATACGCAGGTAAAGGCAAATCCGCTTCGATTAAACGCTGACTTTCCGTTTCATATAAATCAAAGTTTCTGAACAAATCATCAACAGGCGCGTGTTCAAAATTATAAGTCGACATTTCCACTTCGTTTTGATGAAATACATCGCCATAAGTAATTGTGCCTAATTTGCCATCAGTCCACACCAAATCATAGACGCTTTCAACCCCTTGCAAATACATTGCAATCCGTTCTAAACCGTAAGTGATTTCACCTGTCACAGGTTTACATTCGATGCCGCCAACTTGTTGAAAATAAGTGAATTGTGTGACTTCCATTCCGTTTAACCACACTTCCCAACCTAAACCCCATGCGCCTAAAGTTGGAGATTCCCAGTTATCTTCCACAAATCGAATATCATGCACTAATGGGTCAATTCCCAACATTTTCAACGAATCTAAATACAATTCTTGAATATCTAACGGGGAAGGTTTAATCACAACCTGAAACTGATAATAATGTTGTAAACGGTTGGGATTCTCACCATAACGCCCATCAGTTGGACGGCGTGAAGGCTGCACATAAGCTGCACTCCAAGGCTCAGGCCCAATCGAACGTAAAAATGTTGCAGGATGAAATGTGCCCGCACCCACTTCCATGTCATAAGGTTGTTGCAAGACACAGCCTTTTTCCGCCCAATAGGTTTGTAAGGCTAAAATTAAATCTTGAAAAGTACTGGGTATAGTTGCCACGATATGCTCCAAGCGTCCTTGTTATGGTTGAGCAGTAGTATAACGCTTTTCGTTTTTTGTGTAACGGCTTGAATCGGGTTTGAAACAATTGATTAAACTCGACCACGTAAAACTGTAATTTGTTGTAATAATATATCAGTTACAGGAGCTAATTTTTTACGCATCAATGTACCAATCGCGGTAGTTGTGGAAAAAATCGGACGTAAAACCGAATAACGCAAACCTGATAAAATCAATAATGCCTGAATTGATGCTTGTTCTTGCGGCAGAATATTTAAAACCATTTGCAATGTTTCAGGCGGCTGCTGGCAACACTCATTAGCTTTTTCAATCAAGCTGTTAATATCCATTTCATCATCATAATCCGCTTTGCAAACCGCAGTAAAATGCGCGGCAACCACATCAAATAAAATATTCACCACATCTTGATTAGCAGGCTTTGTTAATACTTTCTCAAATGTATCCAAAAAAGTTTGCCCATCGCTACTGGTTAACCAAATCAGTTTTTGAGCAAAAATATTATCTTGTTGTGCTAATGTCTGTAATTTTGTTTGAATTTCATCTGCATCATGTCGCGCAGGAATCGGATTTGGTAATTGACGGTGGGGACAGGTCGCTAAAAAACCCACGTAATAGGCATTTTTAGAACGTCCTTTTTGCCAAAGTTTGAGCGTTGCTGCTTCGTCAATCAAATCAGCTTGCAAAACAAGACGGATCGTTTCAATAATATCAATCGCTTCCTCTTCAAACGGTAAATAATCAATTAAATGCTGGGCTAAGACTTTGCCAACTTCAGCTTCAATAATGCTAGAACGCGCCAACATGCTACGGGCATTTTTCGATTCAGGCATTGCCCACCACGCACGCGCTGCCAATTCAGGGGTTAAACCTTGCGCATTCACAACCGCCTCAACCGCTTCAGGCACGCCTAACATTAATAATTGGGCTAAATTCTCATCTCTGGCTTGCCCCATTCGTGACCAACGCCGCAAATAAACAGGATAACCACCGGGCGAATCTAAAATACGTTCTGAAATTAATTCGCGTACTTGTTTTAAATATAATTCATCTCGACAATTAGGGTGCAAAATCACTTTCGCCTCACCTTGCTCTGATAAGCCATATACAATCATTTTTGACTCATCAATCCGAATTGCTTGGGGTTGATTCGCCAATAATACATTGAGGCGTAAACTATCTTCATTGGATAATGTCATGGTATTCGCAGTGGTTTTAGTTAGGGCAATGCTGTTAATTTATGTTGCTTTAGGAAAATTACAATATTGACTCTTAGCCCAATACAGGCGAAAGTAGTCATAAAATA
>JAYQWJ020000076.1:0-2761 GCA_035829175.2 Candidatus Albibeggiatoa psychrophila | reverse complement strand
CATTGGCAATTTTCTGTTTATTCATGATGTTTTTGTATAAGACCAACTGTTTATTGCGAGAGGCATGTTACCGTGTCTTGACTGTATTAACACCTTCCTTATACAACATACAACGATACCAGAAGTATTATTAAAGCAAATTATTTACTTTTAGTAAACGCAAGCCTTCTAAGCGTAATAGTTCTGGAAACAGCGTTTTATAAATATTGCAATGAGGACTTTTTACATCCCAACGACCTGTTGCATTGTAGGTTTCTATTGGGCAGCCACCAGTACAATAATAACGAAATTCACACTCTTTACAGCCATGTTTTTCATCTACGGGTAAATTTTGAATTTTAGGCGTTGTTTGGATTGGGATATTGCCAAATGTTGTTTGTTCAAGCTGGGTATGGCATTGTCTGTGTTGTCCATGATGGTCAATAACGAGATAGCTTTCATCAACGCCGCAGGTTTGGGTATGGGCGAAGGGTTGTAGTCTGTCTAATAAACCGTTAGATAATGGGTAATCTGGTAAGTTTTGCTCAATGGTTTTGTAGGCCGCTAACATGCCTTGAATGATTTTATTTTCTTCTAACTTCAACTCTTGATGAGATTTGGTTTGCAGATTTTGACGGTAGAAATTAAGTGAAAAAGGCAGTTCACGTTCTAATGCCCAAATAACCGTTTCAGCTAATTTATCTGCATTTTTTTGAGTTACAGTGATGCTGAGGTCTGGTTTAATATTTAGTGGAAACAAGTGGTTTTCTAGGTTATGTAGAATTTGTACAAAGTTGCTTTTACCATTTTTTGCAGGGCGTTGATTATCATGGGTATCAAATAATCCATCAATGGATAGCATCAATTTGATGTTATTTTGTTTTATCCAATTGCTTATTTTTTCTGAAATCAATGTACCATTGGTTAAAATCACGCTTTGTAATTTAATTTTAGTGCTTTCTAGTTGTTTTTGTGTATAAGCGTGTAGAGTTTGAATCAACTTAAAATTAAGCAGAGGCTCACCACCCGCAAATTTGATTTTTATGGTTTTAAAGCTTTTTTGCTTCGCAGTTTGAATAATTTGGTTAATTGCATTCTTGCCTGTTATTTCATTCATTTGCTCAGTTGTTTTATTGACGTAACAATAGCTACAATCTAAATTGCAAGCATTGGTAACATGTAGCCATACGGTTAAAGTCTCAGTACGTTGTTGTTGTTTTTGTGTATGCGTTGCTGATTCAGGAATAATTAGATTTTGTTGTGCAAATTGATAATCTATTTTTTGTGTTAGCGGTTGTGGTTTTTGGGTGAAATCTTGGTAGCGTTCCCATGCAAGCTTATTGATAATTGTGGGGTTTATTGGGCTATTTGGATTGAATAATAGAGAAAATTGCTTATTCAAATCTATATTATTGTTTTGATTGTGTACTTTGTAGCTATCTTTAGATAAATAGTTTATCTGTAATGGTTTTAAAACCTCACAAGCGCAGTCATTAATAATTTGTTGATAGTCACCTGTTAATAAAATAGGAGTTATTTGATTAGTATTCACTAGTGACAAATACCTTTAATTGTTGGTGCATCTAAATTGAATCCATGCTTATTAAGTATTGATTGAATATCTTTATCTCTTTTAATACAATTAATTATATGATCTTTAATTTTTTGAGGAGAATCTGAATAATCACTTAGATATTTATTATATAAATCACCATAGATTGCTTTTAGCTCTTCATCTAACTTACAAACTCCCAAAGGCAAAGAATTTAAACGATGATAAATATATTCCCTAATATAAATCTCTGTCATATCAAGCGGACTCATTCCCGGAACAGATACACCTTTAAGTCGTAACAACCAATCTTGATAGATTTCTATAATGTTTTTTTGTAAATCATGATATTCATCAGGCTTTAGTAGTTGAATTTATTTTAGCAATAACTCTCTAAAAATTGCATCTTTATGCCATCCACTTTCAGTTTCACGTATTAAACCTGTTATGCGAATATTTCTAAGCAATGTTGTTGCATCTAAGTCTTGAGTCAAATGCTTTCTATTCTGTAGCTCTTTAATAACCTCAATATTGAATCTTCTAAATACTGCTAATTTACTTAAAGAAGTCCGTACAACTTCATCTAGTTCAGTCATAGTTAGCTCTATTTCAGGAAAAGCAAACTCTTTGAAAATTTTATTTTTTTGTTCATTACCTAAGCTAAGGTAAGATGACATAGTGGCTTCTTCAATTTTTTCTATAAGTTGTACAATAATTCTTGCATGACCACAGCTTATCTCGTTAACAAGCTCTGTCCAATATTCAATATATTCGTGGTTAGCTTCTTTAAACGTGGTTTCAGCAATAAGGTTTTTTATGACAAAAGAATCAAGAGGAGTTAATTGTTGAGTTTGAAACTCTTTTTCCCACTCCCAAGAAAGTTCTGGATGTAAAGTAATATAACGCCCTGCAAAAACCGTCTTGAATTGTGAAGTATTTGAAAAACAATGATGCGTATTTAAAGCAATATTTTTCCAAGTTATAAGAGTTTCTTTATTTGCCTTTTCACAGTTATCAAACATTAAAAAAATAGGAGTAGAAGCTGATATTTCTTGACGAAGCACCTTTTCTCCTTTTAGTGCATCATTTTTTTCATTTAATACTAATGGAATACCTAAATCTATCCCTATACATTTAAAACCTTTTTCAATAAATTTATTTTTAAGCTCTTGTAATAAAGCTGATTTACCATATCCTGCGGCTGCATCAATAACTGATAACTGATGTTAA
>JAYQWJ020000075.1:0-3654 GCA_035829175.2 Candidatus Albibeggiatoa psychrophila | reverse complement strand
CAATTAACAATTAACAATACTATTTATTATTTTCAGCCAAATACAACCACGTTGAAACCACAGTATCAGGATTTAACGATACGCTGCCAATCCCTTCATCCATTAACCATTTTGCAAAATCTTCATGGTCAGAAGGCCCTTGACCGCAAATCCCCACGTATTTATTATGCTTACGGCAGGCTTGAATTGCTTGATGTAACAAAGCTTTTACCGCATCATTGCGTTCATCAAATGAATATGCCACCAATCCAGAATCACGGTCAACGCCTAAAGTTAACTGAGTCATATCGTTTGAACCAATTGAAAATCCATCAAAATATTCAAGAAATTGTTCAGCCAACAACGCATTCGATGGCAATTCACACATCATGATTAAACGTAAACCATTTTTGCCGCGTTCTAAACCATTTTGCGCTAAATTTTCAACCACTTGTCGCGCTTCATCCACCGTGCGTACAAATGGGATCATCAATTCAACATTGGTTAAACCCATTTCATCGCGCACTTTAATCATTGCCTGACATTCCAACGCAAAGCAATCTTGAAACGACTCGGAAATATAACGTGACGCGCCTCGAAACCCAATCATCGGATTTTCTTCTTCAGGCTCGTATTGTTTGCCGCCAATTAAATTCGCATATTCATTTGATTTGAAATCAGATAAACGCACAATTACAGGTTTAGGATAAAATGCGGCTGCTAATGTAGACACGCCTTCAGCTAATTTGTCCACGTAAAAACTGACGGGCGTTTTATAACCACTGACAAGCTTTTGAATTTGCTTTTTGATTTCAGGTGGTTGCGCATCAAAATTGAGCAAAGCTTTAGGATGGATTCCTATCATACGGTTAATAATGAATTCCAATCGCGCCAAACCAACACCCTGATTTGGAATGCTGGCGAAATCAAATGCTCGGTCAGGATTGCCCACGTTCATCATCATTTTAAATGGAATTTCTGGCATTTCACCTGTATCGGAAGTCACTACTTCATATTCAAGCAGACCTTTGTAAATATAACCCGTATCGCCTTCAGCACATGACACCGTTACCAGTTCATTATTTGGCAATTGATGGGTCGCGTTATTACAACCAACTACCGCAGGAATCCCCAATTCACGCGCAATAATCGCCGCATGGCAGTTGTTGACCATAACAGGCGTATAATTTTCTGTGAACACAATATAGTTATGATGGTCTTCGACCGTGATGTTGTACACCCAATCTTGACCCAAATCAGCGACTAAATTCACGCGGGCTTGACGGATGTCGCTATCGAGCAAAATCTGCAAATCTTGTTTTAATTCAGCATTATCCAATTGTTCCAGCGCAGAAGTTAAACCTTGTTCATTTAGTAAATAATTATTTTTGATGCGTTTGGCAATGCCACTGTCAGCCGATTCGCTAAATAGTTGGCGCGTATTGAAATAACGGATACTGTCTTGAGATTCGGCGATTTTGAGATGTTGGGTGTAAGCGGTGATTTTGTCGAGCTGCTCGGCAATGATAATCGTGTATTGTTGAGCTTGTTTTACCACTTGCGGCACAACACCAACCCGTAAACAGGCAACAATTATAGCTTGTAAATCATTGATTTTGTTAACAGTGAAATTGATTTTGCTTTGTTTTTCATAACCTGTGCTATCAATCAATCCCGCTAAGAAATGATATGCCAGTTGCTCATCAGATTTCATCAGGCTGGTAATCAATTTTTGCGTATCCAGCGCAAGGTCTTGGTCATAGGCTTGAAGCTGACACCAGTTTTCACCGCCTACCACTTTGTCACATTCTATTTGTTGATGTTGATATGCTTCGTGGATAATGGTTTGATTTTGTCCTACAAGTTTCTGTTCAATTTGTTCACGACTGGCAATAGAGCTGACTTGTGGTTTTGAGCCTGTTGCAACTTGTCCTAACCAATAGGCAAGCTCACATTCTTTGTCGGTTGAGCAGCGTAATTGTGGTAATTGTTGCGCCAATAATAAACAATCTTCATTGTCTAATAAGCTTTGGATTTCAGTATCAACTAATTTGCCTTGTGCCAGATTCAACATTTTATGGTCAGGCGTGAGCTTTAAAGTATTGTCAGATAAACGCCCTGTTTGCGGTACGTTGATTTGAATCAAGTTGCTCATTTTACGCATGGTGTCGGTGATGCGTTTCCATTCAATTTTGAGGGTTTGGCGATTCAGCGCAGGAATTTTAAGATTTTGTACTCCGCGTTGATAAATCTCCGCAAAACTCATAAAACCATGATTGGTTAATACTTGGGTATCGCCTGCAAAACAAGTCCGTCCGCCACGATTGGTCACAATGGCAGAGGCGCGTTTCATCACAGGTTCCCAGTCTGGATCAGTCATATCGGTGACAAGCACATCGCCTTTTTGTACTAGGGACATTTCTTTGATATTGTGAATAATCCGCACAGGCCCTGAGCCAATTTTTTGCCCAACACTACGTCCTTCGACCAGCACATCGCCTGTTTGTTTCAGGTTAAAACGTTCTATGGTCGCGCTATGGGTTCGACTTTTCACGGTTTCAGGGCGGGCTTGCAGAATATAAATTTTGCCATCGTTGCCATCTTTGCCCCATTCAATATCCATCGGACGTTGATAATGGCGTTCTACAATCAAGGCTTGACGGGCGAGCTCTTCCACATCGGCATCGTTAATCGAAAAATTGAGGCTATCCGATTCAGCAACTTCAACGGTTTTGGTGCTGGTTTCGCCATACACCATTTTAATCACTTTGCTACCACGGTTACGGCGCAGAATCGCAGGACGACCTTCTAATAAAGTGTGTTTGTGCACATAGAATTCATCGGGATTGACTGAGCCTTGCACCACGGTTTCGCCCAAGCCATAGGAGGCGGTGATAAAAACGACATCTTGAAAGCCAGATTCGGTGTCTAAGGTAAACATCACGCCACTTGAGCCAACATCACTGCGTACCATGCGTTGAATCCCTGCGGAAATTGATATGTCATGGTGCTCAAAGCCTTGGTGGACACGGTAGGCAATGGCGCGGTCGTTGAATAATGAGGCAAATACTTTTTTCACCGCTGTTAATACATCGTCAGAACCTGTGACATTGAGATAAGATTCTTGTTGACCTGCAAATGAGGCATCGGGCAAATCTTCTGCCGTCGCGGATGAACGCACTGCAACGGTAATATGGCTGCCTTCGGAGTCTAGTAGTTGTTGATAGGCTTGTTTAATCGCTTGTTCTAATTCAGGATGAAATGGTGTATCCATCACCCATTGGCGAATTTGTTGACCCACTTTGGTGAGGGTTTCGACATCGTCAATATCAAGGTTATTTAAGCTGTCATAGATACGTTGTTGTAAGCTGTCTTGTTGAATAAATTGGTTAAACGCGAAGGCTGTCGTCGCAAAACCATTGGGCACACTTACACCTAGGTTATTTAAGTGGCTAACCATTTCACCAAGTGAGGCATTTTTACCGCCAACGGTTGCCACATCGTCTAGCGTAAGTGAAGCAAACCCAATCACATAGCTTTGCACGGTATTCTCCTTTTTGAGAGATTTTTACAATCATGAAACAGTCAATTATAGCTTATAAGTATTATTTTATGAAAATCATTAGTTTTGTTTATTGATACGCAGTTGAAAAATAAGCTTGTTTGTTTTGGCTC
>JAYQWJ020000074.1:0-7930 GCA_035829175.2 Candidatus Albibeggiatoa psychrophila | reverse complement strand
TACTGTTTTAGAATGATTTGAATTTATAACTTATTACTTTATATCGTTAGCTGTCATAACATATCTCATGTATATTGTACCTATTACAACATCCTGTCTTTTAACTGGAAATAGGTATAATTTATTGTGAATGTCATTAAATCATATTTATAAAAATTTTTACGCTACTAACACCTTCTTTTTATAGTCAAATTCTTGAGTAAAAACAATGTGATTTTAAAAACCCTTGATGGATGATGGTTTAAATAAGATAATTGTTCTGTCACATAACTGTTATCTATGCACATTTATGGGCATTGCGCTAAAATCCATATATTTGCTGTGATAGTTTCCAACTTATGAAGCCATTGAAATATAATAAAATCATCTATTTGCCACTTTTTATAATATGCGTATGGCTACCAGATATGGTATACGCATTGAGTGCAGAACAATGGTTACAACAAGGTCAGACTTATTTTGAACAAGGTCAATATGAGCAGGCTATCGAACATTGGGAAGGCGATTTAGACAGCTTATCTATTGATAATTTAACCTTGGCGCAAAAAACCGATTTACATGCCCAAATTGCACATGCTTATCAGTCGTTAGGTCATTCCGACAAAGCAATTCAATTACTAGAAAAAAATTTAACCCTCGTTGAAAATGATACCACTCAACATATTTTATTGCTCGCGGCACTCAGCGATTTATGCTTAGCCACGCATCAATACATCAAAGCACGCCAATATATTGATCAAGCAGTTGATGAAATAGAAATAGAACAAGTACAGAACTCAATTTCAGCAATGGTATTCAATAACTTAGGTAATGTGCTGGCAGTTGAAGCGTATTTTGAAGAAGCCATTAGCGTCTACCAAAAAGCATTAATCCATACAGGTTCAGAACAGCCAGAATTACATAATCGGGTTTTAGTAAATTTAAGCCGTACCTATTTGAAAAATCATCAATTTAGCCAATCAATCAGCTCATTACAACAAGCTTATCAGGCTCTAGTTTTAAATGAAGATCAATATGACAAAGCTTTTTTACTGGTCACAGTTGGCGAACTTGCGCAAAATATTCAAAAACAACAACAAGAATATCAAACTAACCCTAAAAATCGCCAACAATTACGCCAATTAGCTTATAAAAGTTTATCAACATCAGCCAAAATTGCCGAACAGATTCATGATGAGCGTCTGATTGCTTATGCTTATGGCTATTTAGGGCAATTATATGAATCCGAACAACGTTATGAAGACAGCTTAAAACTGACTCGACGCGCTATTTTTGCAGCCCAAGAAAGTGAAGCGTATGAAATTTTATATCGTTGGGAATGGCAAACAGGGCGTTTATTTCAGGCTCAAAAACAACTGGATTTAGCGATTGCAGCTTATCAACGCGCGGTAAAATCCTTGCAAATGGTGCGTGATGAATTAAAAACAGGCTATCGTAAAACCTCTTTGCCATTTCGTGAAACCATTGGCTTAGTGTATTTTGAACTGGCTGATTTACTGTTACAAAAAGCCAATATTGATGCCGACTCCAAATGGCTTATTGAAGCACGCGATACCATTGAACTCTTGAAAACCGTTGAATTACAAGATTATTTTCAAGATGATTGCTTAAGTCAGTCATCAACCACCTTAGCCGAACAAATGAATATGGCTAAAACCGCAGTGTATTATCCAATATTACTGCCAGACCGTTTAGAAATTTTACTGAGTTTGCCCAAAGGCATTAAGCATTTTACCGTGAATGTGACCGCGTTGAAGTTAAAAGATGAAGCCAATGAATTCCGCTTTGAGCTTGAAACCCGTGAAACCCAAGATTTTTTGCCTTATGCAAAGCGTTTATATCGTTGGATGATTACGCCGATTTTGGCCGAATTAAAACAACAGCAAGTTGACACTTTAGTTTTTGTGCCCGACGGTGTGTTGCGAACCATTCCATTTGCCGCATTTCACAATGGTAGTCATTATTTAATTCAAGATTATGCGGTTGCAACCGTACCCAGTTTGACTTTGACCGACCCAACGCCTTTGGTAAAAAAGTCTAAAATCAAGGTATTACTTAATGGTTTATCCCAAAGTGTACAAGGCTTTCCACAGCTCTCTAGCGTGACAAATGAAGTGCATTTTATAGAGAAGTTTTATCCTCAACAGTCACAAATTTTACTTAATAATGAATTTACCACTGAAAACTTTGCCAATTCATTAAAACAAACGCCTTATTCTATTGTGCATATTGCCTCACACGGTCAGTTTAGTAGCGACCCACAAAAGACATTTTTACTTACTTACGACAACAAAATCACCATTAACCATTTAGAAAAATTAATACGTTTAAGCAAAATTCGTAATGAACCCATGGAATTATTAACTTTAAGTGCCTGTCAAACCGCAGTAGGAGATGACCAAGCCGCGTTAGGATTAGCAGGCATTGCAGTCAAAGCAGGTGCTAGAAGCGCGTTAGCAACTTTGTGGTTTATAGATGATGCCGCCACAAGCCTACTTATTAGTGAATTTTATCAGCAATTACAAGCTCAACAAGTTTCAAAAGCCAAAGCATTGCAACAAGCACAATTGTATCTACTCAACAAATCCCGCTATCAACATCCTGCATTTTGGGCACCTTTCTTACTGGTTGGAAATTGGTTGTGATTATATGCTTAGCCCAAACCTTAAAATGGGATAAGGTAATTTTGACGGTTTGTATGAGTGTTTTTTGCAATAGTCTAAATGCAGAAATTATTACTGATGGCAGTCTTGGTGATAGGGTTAGTTTGGCAGGGGATGATTATGCAATTACTGCGGATTTAGGTTTGCAGCAAGGCACTAATTTATTTCATAGCTTTGAAAAATTCAACTTGCAAACGAATGAAACAGCAACATTTTCTGGATCGGATAATATAAAAAACATTGTTGCACGTATTACAGGTGGTCAGTCTGTTATTAATGGCACAATTCGCAGTTTAATTCCCAATGCTGATTTATATCTTGCTAACAGCCAAGGCTTTGTTTTAGAAAATAATGCACGATTAGATGTGTTAGGTTCATTTTATATTACCACCGCGTCAGATATTATTTTTACTGATGAAACACGTTGGTCAACTTCTTTAGGTCAAAATTCTTTTTTAAGCTCTGCTCCTCCAACTGCATTTGGTTTTTTAGACACGCCGCACGCCATTGAGATTTCTAACTCACAACTTGATACGCCTGAAGGTAAAATTCTATCTTTTTCAGCAGGTGATATTTTCGTTAAAAATTCAAGGCTTAAAGCAACTTCTGGGCATTTGGATTTATTAGCCGTGCGTCATGCTGAGTCCATCAATCCCATTGTACCAATACAAGAAACCTTTGAATTAGGTCAAATTAATATCAGTAATAATAGCACCTTAGATATTGGTCGTGATGGTGATGGACTTATCTTTATTAGGGCAAATGATTTAACTTTAGATAATAGCTCTATTTTTGTAAATACTTCTATTATCGGACAAAATAGTATCTTATTTATTAGTACCGATAGTTTGTTATTAAATAATGCTAATTTAGATAGCCGAACTTATGGCGCAGGACGGGGCGGTTTAATCATTGTACAAGTTGAAAATAATGCTGTTTTAGTCGATACCGATATATTGACAACGGGGACACAAAAAGAACCAGAAATTACGGGGGATGCGGGGGATATTCGTTTAGTTGCAGACAATCTAACCTTATTAAATACATCAATTACTACAAAGACTTATGGTGTTGGGGCGGGTGGTGATATTAGTGTTTTTGTGGGTAAAAATTTATATATGGCAAGTCCCAAGACAGGTTTGGGAATTTCTCCTTCAGTGATTCAAGCCAGCACTGAAGATGGAGGAGATGCAGGTCGAATCCATATTAAAGCGCGTAATTTAACTTTGACGGGTGAAAATACCGCGATTGATAATAATTCCACGGGTTTAGGCAATGGCGGTAGTATTCAACTGCATATTGCTGATATTTTGGCTTTATCTAATGGCGCACTCATTTCAGCCGACAGTGAAGCGGGGGGAGATGCGGGGAGTATCAGTTTAAACAGTTCAGAATTATTGTTGCAAAATAGTAGTATTTCAACCGCAGCAAGTGAATCTGATGGGGGAAATATCGTCTTAAATGTGCGTAGCCAACTTAACTTAAAAAACAGTTCAATTAGTGCCAATATTAATGGCAATGGTAAAGGCAACGGCGGCAATTTAGCGATTGGTAATGCTTGCACCTTTAGTTTAAAAGACAGTCAATTACAAGCCAATGCAAGCTTTGGTAACGGTGGAATGATTTTAGCTATTTCTGGTGCGGGTTTAGATTTGACAGGTAATAGTAAAATTGATGCGTCTTCTGAATTTGGCACAGATGGCAGCGTTCAAATTGAGGAAATTCCCAGTATTGATCGCAGCACTTTATCAGTACAATTTTTAGATGCCAGCATGAAAATTAAACAACGTTGCATTGCCAGAAATGATGATAGTGTCAGCCATTTTGCGGTTAAACAAAAAACTAATTTGCCCAATGTGCCTGATGATTTCCAATCTTATATTCCGCTGCTACACAGGTAAATTGATATAAAGCTGCTTAGAAACCATTTTTAGCTACTTTTATGAAATTTTACAATTAGCTGGCAAGTCAATAAATTAAATCTATAGCCTGCTTTTAAGAATTAATAACTAAAACAAGCTATATGTGATAGAGAACAGATTTAAATCAATACTAATCATAAAGTTAACGTATCAAAGTTTAATTTAAACCATAAAATCGTAATGAATACGGGGAAAGCCCGATATTTTGTCGCAACCTGATATTTTCCTATGCTATACTGCAAAACTTAGATTTTTCATCTTTTCCTAGAGTTAAAACGATCACAAAGGGGAATGTTCAATGAGTCAAAATGATTCCATTCGTGCAAGAAACCAACTTATAGGCTGGCTAGTGATACCTAGTATTTTAATACTTGGCGGCATGACCTATTTATTAGTAGACAAATTAGGTGCTGACTTTGGTAATAGCATTGCTAAAGCTGGAATGCCTGAACTAGAACAAAAAGCGATTGAGTTACGTTTGCAACCTATTGGTACTGTGAATGTAGGTGAACCAATGCAAGTGGCTGAAGTGGCTGCGGATAGTGGTGCAACTGAGATGTCTCCTGAAGATCAGCGTATTGTTGCACTTATTAAAGACAGTGGCTATGCGTGTCTAAGCTGTCATAAAGTTGATGGTAAATTAGTAGGCCCTTCTTATCTTGAAATTGGTCAAAAATACCAAGGCGATGATAATGCGGCAACAACATTAGCTACAAAAATTAAAACAGGTGGCGTTGGTACTTGGGGACAAATTCCTATGCCACCTAACCCTACTGTTTCTGATGAAAACATGACTGAAATTGTGACTTGGGTTTTAGGTTTAGGCGCGACGGATGCAGAAGCTGCTCCACCAGTAGAAGAGATTGCTGCTCCAGCCGTTGAAGAAGCTGCTCCAACTGAAGAAGCTCCAGCCGCAACACCTGATGCTGCAACCTTAACCACAGAGCAAGCAACAGGCTTAATATCTGAAAAAGGTTATATCTGTATGACCTGCCATCAAATTGAAATGAAAGTTGTAGGCCCTTCTTACAAAGACGTGGCGGCTAAATATGCTACGGACGGTGAAACGACGGCTATGTTAGTTGAAAAAATCTTAAAAGGTGGTGTTGGTACTTGGGGACAAATTCCTATGCCAGCAAATCCAACTGTTTCTAATGAAGATGCAAAAGCATTAACTGCTTGGATTTTATCTTTAAAATAAGTTGATTAGGCAGTGAGCAATTTATATGGTTGTTCACTGTTCACTCGCTGCAATAGAAATTTATCAAAACCCTCCCAATATAATATAATTCACTATTTCTGCTAATAAATCTTGAAACTCAATCTCCAAGCCCTATATCCCTTCTATTCATAATATTCATGCAACCCTAAACTAAAAATGGAGAATAGACGTATGGCAGTAGAAGCACATAAAGAAACACGCGGTTTTCAGACGGAAATCAAGCAATTACTGAACTTGATGATTCATTCGCTTTACAGTAATAAAGAAATTTTCCTACGTGAGTTGATTTCAAATGCTTCAGATGCTGCGGATAAACTACGTTTTGCTGCATTGTCTGATGATGGTTTGTATGAAGGCGATACAGAACTCAAAATCTGGGTTGAAATGAATCCTGATGCAAAAACCATTACGATTCGTGACAACGGTGTTGGTATGACTCGTGATGAAGTCGTTGAAAATGTGGGTACTATTGCAAAATCAGGTACACAAGCTTTCTTCAAATCATTAACAGGTGACGATGCCAAAGACAGTCAACTTATTGGTCAATTCGGTGTTGGTTTTTATTCAAGTTTCATCGTTGCAGACAAAGTAACTCTAACAACGCGCAAAGTGGGTTTAGAAGCCAGTCATGGTGTACGTTGGGAATCGGCGGGTGATGGTGAATTTTCAATCGAAAATGTGAATCGTGACAGCCACGGTACAGAAGTGATTTTGCATTTAAAAGAGGGCGAAGAAGAGTTTACACAAGATTACCGCATTCAAAGTATTATCAAAAAATACTCAGATCACATCGCATTCCCAATCATCGTGCCTAAAACCAGTACTGATGAAGAAACCAAAGAAATCACGATTGAAAATGAAACGGTTAACAGTGCTAAGGCATTGTGGATGCGTGGTAAAAATGAAATTTCTGATGAAGAATATCAAGAATTTTACAAACATGTTTCTCATGACTTTGAAAATCCATTAATTTGGATGCACAATAAAGTGGAAGGGACGCAAGAATACGCTTCTTTACTTTATATTCCCGCCCGCGCCCCATTTGATTTATGGGATAGACGCAATCGCCATGGGGTAAAACTCTATGTCCGTCGTATTTTCATTATGGATGACGATGAACATTTATTGCCACCTTACTTACGCTTTATCCGTGGTGTGATTGATTCCAATGATTTACCGTTAAACGTCTCGCGTGAAATTTTGCAAAACAACAAGCAAATTGACACCATTCGCGGCGGTACAGTGAAAAAGATTTTAAGTGCATTGGAAGGCATGGCGAAAAATGAGGCGGAACAATACAAAACCTTCTGGAAAGAATTCGGACGTGTATTTAAAGAAGGTGTGGTTGATGATTCGGGTAACAAGGAACGTATTGCTAAATTATTGCGTTTTGTCTCAACCCATGAAAGTAGCCAAGAAACTGAAATTTCATTAGAAGATTACGTCAGTCGTATGCAGGAAGGTCAAGACAAGATTTTCTATATTACTGCTGAAAATTATGCTGCCGCCTTGCATAGCCCACATTTAGAAATCTTCCGTAAAAAAGGTATCGAAGTTTTATTATTGACTGACCAAGTTGATGAATGGTTAGTGATGCACTTAACTGATTTTGAAGGCAAGCAATTGCAATCTGTCACTAAAGGCGACCTTGATTTAAGCAGTTTAGAATCAGAAGAAGAAAAACAAGAAGCTGAAAAAGTGAAAGAAGAAGTGCTTCCGTTAGTTGCACGGATTCAAGAGGCGTTGTCTGAAAAAGTGAAAGAAGTTCAAGTGACGCATCGTTTAACCTCATCGCCAGCATGTTTAGTTGCAGACGCACATGGGATGGATGCCAGCTTAGAACGCTTATTAAAACAAGCAGGTCAAGAAATTCCTGACAGCAAACCTGTGCTAGAAATCAATCCAAGCCATCCGTTAATTGTGAAATTGAAAGCGGAAACGGATGATGATAAATTCAAAGACTGGGCATTTATCTTATTCGACCAAGCTTTATTAAGCGAAGGCGGTCAGTTAGCAGACCCAAGCGCATTTGTAAGTCGTATCAATCAAATGTTTGTGCAGTAATTCATTAATCCATTGTTATCAGTTGATAGGGGTGCAGCGTTTAACTTTATGCACTCCTT
>JAYQWJ020000073.1:0-7951 GCA_035829175.2 Candidatus Albibeggiatoa psychrophila | reverse complement strand
TAACCCTAACTCTATAAAGCTGGGTCAAATTTATGAAAACCCAAGCCTTATCAGGCAAAAATATTGCTTATTATTCAGCCGAGTTGATAGTAGAATTATTGAAAATACCATAGTATCGAGGTCGCCTATGAAAATTACAAAATATTTACAGTATTGTTCTGTATTTATTTGCTTGTTTATATTCACTATTTCACAGCCCAGTTATGCTTTTTTTGGTTTTTTTGCCAAAACTGAGACAATTGAGCTGGAACTGGTCTATAGTTCGGAAAAACAGGCTTGGTTAAATAAAGTGATTCCTGCCTTTAATCAGGCTAAATTAGGAGATGAAAAGAAAAAAATTATCGTACAAGTCAATGCAAAATCAATGGGTTCGGGGGAAATGATGCAAATGTTGGTTGATAATGAACATCAGCCGCATCTTGTCAGTCCTGCATCCAATATTTTTATTGAATTATATAATGAACGCGCAAAAGCTGAGGCACAACAAGTGCTTGTCAATGAGGCAAGAAATTTAGTTTTATCACCTGTTGTCATCGCAATGTGGCAACCGATGGCTGAAGCATTAGGCTGGCCTGATAAATTAATTGGTTGGGAAGAGATTTTTAAATTATCCAGTAGTAAAGATGGTTGGGGAGAATTTGGGCATCCTGAATGGGGCGAGTTTAAATTTGGTCATACTCATCCTACTTACAGTAATAGCGGCATGATTTCAATTTTAGCTGAGGCTTATGCTGGTGCGGGCAAAAGTCGTGCATTAAAAATTAAAGATGTTGAAAAGCAGAAAACCCAAGATTTTATTCAAACAATTGAACGTTCTGTGGTTCATTATGGTCGTTCAACAGGCTTTTTTAGTAAAAAATTATTTGCTCATGGGCAAGACTTGTTAAGTGCTGCGGTGTTGTATGAAAACATGGTGATTGAGTCTTATTCACCTAAGTATAAGCTAGAACATCCAATTGTCGCTATTTATCCTAAAGAAGGGACTTTTTGGAGTGACCATCCGATTGGCATTGTAGAACGTGAATGGGTTACAAAAAAACATCGTGCAGCCGCTAAAATATTCACAGATTACCTATTAGCTGAAGCACAGCAAATCAAAGCACAGCAATACGGCTTAAGACCTGCAAATTTAAATGTGCCATTACAAACGCCGTTTGATATTGCGCATGGCGTTGATCCAAAACAGCCTCAAACAATTTTACCTGTACCACAAGCAAAAGTGATGGAAGAATTGTTAAAAATTTGGCAAAAAAATAAAAAACACGCTGATATTATGTTGGTTTTTGATATTTCAGGCAGTATGAAAGAACAAAATAAAATTCAGTTTGCTCGTGCAGGCGCATTGCAATTGCTAGATATGTTACATGCGGAAGATAGCTTTTCTTTATTATTATTTAATCACAAATTAGATTGGTTAGGTAGACAACAGAGTTTAGAAACTAATCGGGTTTTTTTTGAGCATGTGATGAATAGAATCAGAAGTAATGGCGGTACAGCATTATATGATGCCGTTGATACTGCTTATGACTATATGCTAGAAAATTTACAACCTGACAGCATTTCGGCAATTATTGTGTTAAGTGATGGCGCGGATGGACATAGTAAAAATGCAACCCTAGAAAGCCTGTTAGAGAAAATTGGACAATCTCATCAAGATATAGGGATTTATCCTATTGCTTATGGTACTGGTGCAGAGCTTGATGTTTTGAATAAAATTGCGGAAACGGCGTATAGCAAAGCTTATTCTTCGGAACTGACAGATATTGGCATTGTCTTTCAGGATATTGCAACGTTCTTTTAAAACCAGTCTGGTTTCAAATTTGATACTTCCCAGCTTAAGATTACAACTGAGTTGGGAAGCTGTTTAATGCTTAAATAGATTTATATTCAATATGTTGAAAATATTATAAAAACAATCTTGAAAGTAGCAGAATTTACGATATAAACCTTTATAAGCCATTAGATAATCTATCATCTTCTTCTGCGATAACCACATAACGTAAACTATTATTTTGTTGTGGCTCAACTTCTTCTTTGTTACAACGATAGCAAGTTACTAAAATCAAACGCCTTTTTAATCCCGGTTCTAACAACTCAGTATCTGACTTATTAACAACTCTTGTATCATAAACTCTATAATGCCATTTTCCTGTACGAGGTGATTCTAAAACTAAAATATCATTGGGTTTTAAAGCACTTAAGAATGAAAAATATAAACTGGGGTGCGCTCCCAAAACCGTATTACCCACTTCACCAGGGAGAACGCTACTTTTTAAATATCTTAGCCCAACTGAAGGAATGACTTGTTTTTTTTCTTGTTCTAAAACAATATGTTCTGTATTTAAATGAGGGACCGTTAAACGTGCTATAGGCCACAATTCTGCCCAAGGCCAAGGTTTGGTTTTTTCGCCACTAGCCTGAGTACGTAGCCAAGCTGTGTGCATTAAATTTTGTGTAACCCAAGCAGAAACTTCGGTATTTTTTGCAAACTGCCATAAACCAATTCCAATAAATAGACCTAAAACTAAGCTACCTCCGATAATTCTAAACGTAGCTGTACTTTTAATCTCCGTGTTCATTCTCGCCGTGTGCATTATTTGACCTCGCTATAAATTGTTATTATTATTTTTTGATGTTATCTAGTTTATGCTTCAAGTTAGGCAATCAAAGGTGATTACTATGACAATATGGAGGCAAAATATGGCAGAAAAATGAATTTGCTTGTCTAGCTATCGTCATTATAAAAACAGGTGAGGCAAATTTAGAACCAAAAATGACGAAAAAATGAACTATAAAAAATAATTATAATAATAGCTGATTGGATAAGAATTTAACAAAAAAGCAATTTATAGTATTATTTTTCCTGATAAGGCTGAATCTGATTATCTATAAATGCGGGGACATTGTTTTATAAAGTGAAAAAGGTTTTATTTAACTTCCTATTTATTAAGTATTTTTTAGGATTTATACAACAACTTGTATTACGCATATCAAATTTAAGCATTATTCTTTTCATTTAGCATGGTAATGATATTGAATCAATTTATACTATAATTTAAAAAATAGGTGGTAGATGCTTGTATTCATTTGGCTTTGCTCCCCAATTCTATTTATAACGAGGAATCATTCAAAGTCTATATTATTTAATGAATGAACTAAAAATAGCATTTTAAGCAAGATAGTTATATGATATTGCTCAAAATATTATTAGAAAAATAAAATTATACCTACAAGTGCATAGGATGGATGGTGGAAAAGGTCTTATTTAAAAACTTAAATCGGTCGCATTCTCAATATATTAGTTTACAATTGCCACCGAATTTGCCTTTTCGATATTATTAAAAGTTCTGAGGAATCCGAATGGCTGTTGAGTTATACAATGATGGCAGACACAAATGTATTGCATTTTATGATTTAGTAAGTGGAGACGGTATTCAAGCAAATCAATTTTTAATCGTAAATGGTAATCACTCTGCGTTATTAGACCCCGGTGGTGATTTAACTTATAACGATTTATTTATGCAAACATATAAATATCTGTTCACAAAAAATCTTGAATATATTATTGGTTCACATCAAGACCCCGATGTTATTTCATCTTTAGGTAAATGGTTAATTGGTAGTGATTGCAAAGTCATTGTGCCTGCATTATGGGAACGCTTTATTCCCCATTTTGCCCAACCGGGAAAAGTTAAAAAACGTTTAATTGGCATTCCAGAACAAGGTATGAATATTTATTTAGGTGATGCTGAATTAAAGGCGTTACCTGCCCATTTTTTACATTCAGAAGGTAATTTTCATTTTTACGACCCCATTAGTAAAATTCTGTTTTCAGGCGACTTAGGTGCATCGTTAGTTGATGCCAATCATAATAATCCTGTGACTGATTTTGAAGCTCATATCGTACACATGGAATGGTTTCACCAACGTTATATGGGTGGTAATAAAGCCTGTCGTTTATGGGTAAACATGGTTCGAGAAGTTGATATTGAATGGGTTGTGCCGCAACATGGTCGATCTTTCAAAGGTAAAGAAATGATTAGCAAATTATTAGATTGGATTGAGCAGTTAGAATGTGGGATTGATTTAATTACCCAAGATACCTATCGAGTTCCTTAGCATTTCAAGCTGTTTTTAGTTTGTGATTTTAGATTTCTCAAACAACTTAAATTCAAAAATATCAATAATTTATAAAATCTGTGGGATTATCTCTTGAAACAAGATGATCTCAAATCAGTTGAGCTGAATTTTTTGGATAACGATGTTGTTCGCATCACTCAAAAAATGAGCAATCACCGCACTTATTTTTTAAACAATCCTTTGCTCACTCTAAATGTGGTATTACCAATTTTAATCTGTTTTTGACCTAATTTAAAACGCTCGTGCCCAATTTTGATTTCTTGGTCATTTTGCTGCTGTTGGCGTATTAACCACCATAATTTTAAAATTGGCAGATAACTTAAAACAAAAATGACTAATAACACCAAGCCATGCACCCACCAAAGCCCTAACCACAAAGGGGTATCGCCTTTTTCAATCCATTTTTCCCCAACATTCAGCAAATTTTGATAAATCAAGAAAATCAGGATTCCTGAGAAAATTTTCGCATATTGACCTTGACGTGGGGTAGTGCGAGAAATCGGTACGGCTAAGATAGCCAATAGGATGACTGAAATCGGCAACGCAAGCCGCCACTGTAATTCTGCTTGATAGCTTAAGCCATCATGTTGCCATAACTCTAAAGTGGGTAGAGCCTTGTAATTTTCGCCTTGATTAATTTGATTGTATAAGGTGGGGATTTGGATTGTGTGCTGTTCAAACTCTGTAATCACATAGTCTAATAGACCATAGGTATTTTCATAGCGATAGCCTTGTTTTAAGATAAGCCGCAAATCGCCTTCTTTGATTTCTTGATAAGCCTGACTCGCCACCATGATGACTTTTTTCTGAGGTAAGTTCACTTGCAGAAACACATTTTGCATCCAGTTGGTTTCAGGATTTATGCTTTGTACGTAAAAAATGCCCTTTCCGTTTTGATATTCCTTGAACTGCCCTTCAGAAATGGTTTGTAGCTCAGCAATGGAATAAGCCTCTTGCTTGAGTTTATCAATTTGACCTTCCGCCCAAGGTGCTAGAAATAGCGACAAACTGGCTATCACTAATGAAAATAACACACCTAATAATAAGATAGTTTTGCTTGGTACGGGCATCCCGCAAGCAGCCATTGCAGTTATTTCATTATCTTTATATAAACGCCCTAATGCCAATAAGATTGCTAAAAAGAAACTCAGAGGCAAAATTACCATGACATCGCTTAGTAACTTCATGCTGATTAACTTCAAAATAAATTCAGCAGGGATAAGCCCAGTAGCCGCTTGTACTAAGTAAAACATAAAACGATGGCTCATATAAATCAAAATGAGCAGGATGCTTAAGGCAAATAATATGCTAACTATCTCTCGGAATAAGTAGCGGGTAATAACCAAAAAATCGACTCCAGCACTAAAACATATTTATAAGAAATGAATACAATTTAACATATTTGCTAAAATTGTGTATCATTAATCATATATATGCAATAATTTATACTAAGCAGCAGATATAAAACTACTATTTTCTTCTGCACCAGTGCAACGACAAGTTAAACGGGAAAGAATATGGAATTCAATATAAAAAGTGGTCATCCTGAAAAACAAAGAACCGCCTGCGTGGTAGTCGGTATTTATGAGCCTCGCCGTTTGTCTGAAGTAGCCAAGCAAATTGACGACGTGAGCGATGGTCATATTTCCTCTATTTTAAGACGCGGAGACTTGGAAGGTAAAATTGGTCAAACCTTGTTATTACACAACGTTCCAGGCACGTTGGCCGACCGTGTACTATTAGTGGGTTGTGGTCGTGAACGTGAGTTAGGCGATAACCAATACCGTAAAGTCATTGCTCAAGCGATCCGCACCTTACACGAGACAGGTTCAATGGAAACAGTTTGTTATCTGACAGAACTCAATGTTCGCGGTCGAGATACTAACTGGCGCATTCGTCATGCAATTGAAACTGCTCAAGCCACACTATACACTTTTGATCAGCTCAAAAGCAAAAAAAATATTACTCGCCGTCCGTTGCGTAAAATCGTATTTACTGTAGCTTCACGCCGTGAATTAGGCTTAGCAGAACAAGCAAATCGTGAATCTCAGGCAATTGCTGCTGGGGTCAAATTAACCAAAGATTTAGCCAATTTACCAGGCAATATTTGTACGCCAATCTATTTATCTGAACGCGCCAAAGCTTTAAGCAGTTTACACGAGTCGGTCAGTTGTGAAATTTTAGACAAAGGACAAATGCAAGAATTAGGTATGAATTCATTACTTGCTGTTGCAGAAGGGAGTGACGAAGAGCCTAAGATGTTGATATTGGAATATAAAGGCACTGACGATAAAAAAGCTGAAGCACCCATCGTTTTAGTGGGTAAAGGGGTGACATTTGATTCGGGTGGTATTTCACTTAAACCGTCCAAAGATATGGATGAAATGAAATATGATATGTCAGGTGCAGCAACCGTACTTGGCGTAATGTCTGCTGTCGCTGAATTGCGTTTACCGATTAATATTGTGGGTTTAATTCCAGCCGTTGAAAATATGCCTAGCGGACAAGCGGTTAAGCCGGGTGATATTGTCACTTCGTTATCAGGTCAAACCATTGAAATTTTAAATACAGATGCTGAAGGGCGTTTAATCCTATGTGATGCCTTGACTTATGCAGAGCGTTATAAGCCTGATGCTGTGATTGATATTGCAACGTTGACAGGTGCATGTGTTGTAGCCCTTGGTAGTCATGCACATGGTTTATTGAGTAATCACAACCCATTAACCAATGATTTATTAAATGCGGGACGTTTAGCAGGTGATAAAGCGTGGGAATTACCTTTATGGGATGAGTATCAAGATTCTTTAGATAGTCCGTTTGCAGATATTGGAAATATTAGTGATGGCAAAGGGGCTGGTACGATTACCGCAGCATGTTTCCTCTCCCGTTTTACCAGAAAATATCATTGGGCACATTTGGATATTGCAGGCACAGCTTGGAAAAGTGGTCCTAAGAAAGAAAAAGGTGCAACAGGTCGGCCTGTTCCTTTGTTAGTGCAATATTTATTGACCCGTTGTTTTGATGATAAACGCATGATACCAGTGCCAATGTTGCCAGAAGACAACGAAATATAATGTCCAATCATTCACAAGTTGATTTTTACATTTTGCAACAACCGACAGGTGAGCGGTTTGCGTGTCAGCTTGTGGATAAAGTTTGGCATCAGGGTTATCAAATTTATATTCATACCCACGGTTTAACCCATGCCAAAAAATTAGATGATATGTTATGGACATTTAAGCCAGATAGTTTCATTCCACACGATTTATATCCCGATGAACCCGCTTCAATTGCGCCGATTAAAATTGGCTATTCCGTAGATGATTATGCGCCCGCAGATGTGTTAATTAACTTAGCTGTTGCGGATATTCCTATCTTTTACCCTCATTTTAAACGAGTAGCCGAAATTGTATTTAATAATGATATTGCTAAGCAATGGGGGCGTGTGCGATATAAGTCTTATAAAGACAAAGGTTTAGATGTAAAAATACATAATTTATAACGGGTTTATTTCTACTGACACAAAGGATATTCTCTTAAAGACTGAGTCCATTTTCCATAGTCAATACTGGGATCACGGCATAAATCACTTCCACTTAAATTAAGTCTTGAAAACTTTACATTTATCTTATTATTTTATAAATCAAACCATTATAAACTTTTTAAATTACTAAAAGTGCTTAACTAATTATTTGATAAGTCTAACGCGAGTTCAACATGATTTATTAGATTTGTTAATCAATCACTTAAATTGGTCAAAATGTGAGCAAAAAAATATAAGCGACTGATTTTAAATGTGGGCGATTTCTTA
>JAYQWJ020000072.1:0-8923 GCA_035829175.2 Candidatus Albibeggiatoa psychrophila | reverse complement strand
ACATCAAGCGTTTTATATCTATTTGATTTAGTTTGTGAGATTCTGCTGTTTTTAATTATATCGGCATAGAGTTTGAATCTGACCTATCATTGACTAGTTTTGGCTAAATAATCACAATCTCAAGTCATTATATTTTACTCACTAGTCATTAGGTAAGGACGACCATGCTTAATTTTAAAAATGTCTCTATTAAGAATAAATTACGAGCAATTATGGTGTTGACCACAACCTTAATAGCATTCATAGCCACGAGTATTTTTATTGTGACGGATATATTAAATTTGCGTAAAGCGAAGATTAGCGAATCTTTTGTATTAGCCGAGATCATTGCGGTACAGAATATTTCAAGTTTATTATTTAATGAAAAAGACAAGATAAATAAAAATTTAACCGCTTTACAAGTCAATCCACAAATTATTAAAACTTATATTTTTGACTATCAAGGTGAAATATTTGCAGGCTATAGTCAAGCAGATAAAGATTTAACCGTTGTCAATCATTCCTCAATATCACTTGCAGATTATTATCCAAACCAACCGATAAAAGACTATTATTTTTTTAAAGCTTATCAATTACATTTTTTTAAAAAAATGGTATTAGAAAATAAGCATATTGGTACGGTTTACGTGCAAACTGATTTGGCACAAATGCGCCATTATTTATATCAAGCCGTCGCGATTGTTTTATTTATTATGTTTGCCTCATTTTTAACTTCTGTGATTTTGGCGGCTTATTTTGAAAAATTGATTACCCGCCCCATTTATAACCTGCTCAATGCAACCCGCGAAGTCTCTAAATATAAAGTATATTCTGTGCGTGCTGAAGCTGTTGGCTCTGATGAATTAGGCACGTTGACTAGAGAGTTTAATGCGATGCTAGAGCAAGTGGAACAACGTAGTATTCAGCTTAATTTATACCGCGATCACTTAGCCGAAATGGTGCAAGAACGTACTAAAGCCTTAACCGAACGTACTCAAGAATTGGTTGAGGCTCGCGATCAGGCAATGGCTGCCAATAGAGCCAAAGACACTTTTTTAGCCAATATGAGCCATGAGCTGCGCACCCCACTTAATGCGATTTTAGGTTACACGCAAATTCTAAGTCGTCATCAATCATTGTCTGCAAAACAAGATGAAGGTTTAAAAATCATTCGCCAAAGTGGTGAATATTTATTAACGCTGATTTGCGATATTTTAGATTTATCCAAGATTCAAGCAGGTAAAGTCGATTTTCATCCTAATGATTTTGATTTGAAACAGTTTTTAAACAATATGGCGGACATGTTTAAAATACGGGCGCATCAAAAAGGTTTGCAATTTAAATGTGAATTTGCTGAAAATTTACCCAATGTGGTGCGGACTGATGAAAAGCGTTTGCGTCAAGTGCTGATTAATCTGATTGGCAATGCCTTGAAATTTACCAATACAGGTGAAGTATGTATTTTTGTCAAAAATGATGATGCTAATGTTGAATTTAAAGTTATCGATACTGGGATTGGGATTGAATCAAATGCGTTAAAAGAAATTTTCGAGCCATTTCAAAGGATTGGAGATCAACAATATCAATATGAAGGCACGGGCTTGGGTTTGGCAATTACTAAAACCTTGGTTGATATTATGGGAGGACAGTTACAGGCTAAAACTGAAATTAAACAGGGTAGTTGTTTTTGGTTTAGTTTGGAATTAGCAGAAATTGGCACAATAATTACGCCCAATAATTCAATTGAACATTATGCAGGTGAAGGTCAGCAATATTCTGTTTTAATTGTTGATGATAATCCTAAAAATCGTTCTATGTTGGTCAAACTACTTGAACCGCTACAATTTAACATTTTACAAGCATCTGATGGTTATGAGGGCTTGGATAAAGTCGATGAGTTTCATCCTGATTTGGTTATTACTGATTTGATGATGCCTGTGATGGATGGGTTTGATATGGCGAGAGAAATTCGTAAACGCGATGAGATTAAGCATATACCAATTATCGCAACATCAGCCAGTGTGTTTGAACAACATCAATTGGCAAGTTTGGAAGCGGGTTGTAATTCATTTTTGCCCAAACCGATTCGAGAACAAGAGTTAATTCAAGCTATTTCTCAATATTTAGAATTAACATGGTTAGATACAATTAATTTAAAACCCGATGAAATAGAAGAATTAGACACGACTTCAGAACAATTAACCACCGAGCAAGCAAACAAAATCTATGAATTGGCTGCTGTAGGTGATATTGATGCGATTGAGGATTATATACAGAAATTAGAAAATGTTAGCCCTGACAATCATGTTTTGTATCAACAAATTTATCAGTTA
Organism: Candidatus Albibeggiatoa psychrophila; assembly: GCA_035829175.2. GTDB lineage: Bacteria > Pseudomonadota > Gammaproteobacteria > Beggiatoales > Beggiatoaceae > Albibeggiatoa > Albibeggiatoa psychrophila. The sequence goes on along the minus strand of JAYQWJ020000072.1, from coordinate 6,611 downwards.
GCGGAGAATTTTGATATTGATGCAATCCGCGATATAGTCAAGCCTTTCACGAATGACAATTATTGTGTAGAGTGATATTTTGGTTTTTAGAAGATACAGCCATTTTGATAAGTTAAAAATACACCCATTCTTTCATAACAAATTGATTTTATTGTATCATTCAAAAAGCATCCGAATCATTGAGAAAAAAGCAGATTATATGCTGAGCTTAAAAGGCAATGAAAGTTTTGACCAATCCTTCTCAAACATATCACTATTCTTAACTTTGGCATAAATATTTTTTATATGTGATTGCCTTGGTTCTAAAGCTAACAGAGTAAAAATAATCGAGTAATCAAGGCTGTCATTTTGTATACGCCTGCTTAAATATCTACATTAATCCTGTCTTAATTCGGTATTTTTAAGCCTTATTTTTGAAACAAAAACACCTCTCTATCACAACCTATTTCCCCCATAAGCAGCTATGAGGAACATATTGTCATCTCAAGCCAATCCGTGTAGGCTGTCAGTTTATATTTCGTGCCGTTCTGACATGGGCATACTTCTTGCGAAATAAGCACCAGAAGTCAAAATACTGTTAGTAAAACAGTGCGAACAGGAGTTAAAACGCTTTGGTGCGTTGCATGTTAAATCATCTACTTTTGATATTCAGCCAACTGCTCGGCAAAAACACAAATACCACTACTCAAACTGGTTACTTTTTGCGCAAATCTCTCGTTAAATTATTTAACTTAGAATTTGGAGAAGAACGTCTCGTTTTTCTTAATTTTTTGCAATCTGTATTTGTGGGAATGCCTAAGCTGTTCACGCTTATGGTAGCTAACTCATTATTTTTAGAGAAATTCTCTGCCGAAAACCTGTCTTATGTCTATTTAGCCTCTTCACTATTACTCCCATTAACGGGTTTGCTGCACTTATATTTTGAGAAGCGAATTTCTTACATTAAGTTGCAAAGCGGTACATTATTCGCTATGTCAATGGTTTCATTGATATTTTTAATACTACTTTGGGTTACTCATGCCACTTGGTTAATTATCGCACTGTATATTTGGCTCGCAGTCGAAATTGCCATGACCGACATTGTGTTGTGGGGCACAGCCAACCGATTATTTACCGTCCGTCAAAGCAAACGCCTATTTGGATTGATTGGCACAGGCGGCATTATCACGGTTATTGTCGGCGGCTTATTGACACCTTATCTTGTTGGTTTAATCGGCACACGCGGCTTATTGTTTTTCTCATTTGCAGGTTTCATTTTAGCGTTTATCAATCTGCGTTATATGAATGTGACATACCATAAAAAATTAGTGCAAAACTCAGGTAAGCAAGACAATAATAATGATAACTCGCAATCATTTACCTCTTTATTTAAAAACCGCTATTTAGTTCTGATATTCCTTTTTTTCACCCTTTATTCACAAGTTATTTATTATTTTCTGGATAATATCTTTTATTTTCAGATTAATAGCCATTTCCCTGATGCCGATGAATTATCAAGTTTTATCGGTCAATTCTGGGCAATGTACGGGATAGGCAGTTTACTGTTTCGTTCATTTGTTGCAGGACGTTGGATGAGCAAAGTCGGCTTACACGGTGGAATGTTGACAGCTCCCTTAATCGTCGGTTTTAGCATGTTAGGCGTGTTTATAGTCAGCATATTTGACCTATCACCTCAAGCAGTTCTAATCTTCTGGTTGATTGCGATTACCAAATTATTTGACAGAATTTTAACGGGTTCTGTCACCACGCCTGCTTATCACACATTGTATCAACCTTTTTCTTTAGAAAGCCGTACTCGTGTCCAAACCTTAACCGAATCAATTGTAGGACCTTTAGGCGGTATTTTAACGAGTCTATTATTATTATTTCTCACCAAAATCATGGGACTGAATGTCGAAGAACTTGCAGGCGTATTGCTTGTGATCGTGGGTTTATTCGTATCTGTCAGTATTTTGACAATCCGTGAATATCGTAAGGCTTTAACCACTGCATTGAGCCAGCGCGGTTTAATTGGCACTGATTTATCCTTAGACGACAATTTCAGCGTGCAGATTTTAGAAAATGGATTACAAAGCCATCGCCCGAAAGAAATTTTATATTGTTTAAAACTGCTAGAAGAAGTCAAACATCATCATTTAAAACGTCATTTATTCCGCTTGATTCACCATGAAGATGAAGAAGTGCGTGAAGGAGCTTATAGTGTTTTGGAACGTTCGGGTTATGAAGAAGGTTTTTTATCCTTAAAACGTCGTTTGGCAATTGAAGATAGTCCTTATTTACGGGCGGCTTTATTACGTTCATTAGCGGCAACCAGCGAAGCAGAAGCATTTGATATTATTGAACCTTATTTAAAATCATCTGAAATTGTGGTGCGCCAAGGCGCGATGGTGGCATTGATTCGTTATTGCGGCATTGAAGGCGCGGTGCGAGCAGGTAGCGTGTTGATGGAATTGCGCGAGTCGAAAAACTCTCAAGAACGGGAATTTGCCGCCACCGTCTTAGGGCAAGTCGGTATTTCCAGTTTTTATCGAAGCTTATTATTATTACTCCGTGATGAAGATATTGAAGTACGCAAAGCGGCATTATTAGCTGCGGGGCAATTGGATAATCGGAAATTATGGCCGTTGGTGATTGAAAGTTTAATCCAACTCCCAACTCGTGAAGTCGCCGCCAAAGCGTTAATTCATGCGCGTGAATCAGCTTTTCCTGCATTAGAAGAAGCTTACATAGGCAATAGCAAAAATACTAAATTACTGCGTGAAATCATTCATATTTACGGACGGATTAAAAGCAAAGAATCAATTACATTGTTGTTACAAAAACTCAATGAGACTGATCGTAATTTACGTTATGAAATTCTGTGGTCGTTGTATTTATGCGGTTATCAAGCGAATTCTACTGATTTGAAAATTATTGAGAATTTGCTGACCGATGAGGTTTTTTATGGTGTGCATCTGATTAGTATGTTGCAAGATTTTGTTGGTGAAATTCGCAATACCTTATTATTTGCCGCTTTAAATTATGAATTAGTGAAAGCCCAAGCCCGTATTTTCTTATTATTGGCGGCGATTTATCCTGCTGAATTGATTATGAAAGTATGGAGTAATTTTCGTGAATCCTCAGTTGAAAAACGTGATTTAGCACTGGAATTACTAGATAATTCAGTGAATAAAGCCCATAAAGCGATTGTATTGCCCGTATTAGAAGTGAGTTTAATTCAGAATTTACCCGAAGGAAAACAAGAAGATATTGCGTCTATTTTACAATGGATTATTGAAATTCTATCAACTAATACAGGGATAGGTGGCAATGCGTGGATTAAAACTTGTGCGATTGATGCCTCAATGCAACTCTCTTCTTTTGAGGTGATGCAAGAGTATTTAACGCCGTTGCTGCATGATAATGATAATTTAGTGCGCGAAACCGCATGGACTGTATTTTTAAAACAAGAACAAGAAAATCATCGTGCCTTAGATGCCGTATTGGAAAAAGTCAAGGTCTTGAAATCAGTGAGTATTTTTTCGCAGATTCCCGATGAAATTTTGGCAGAAGCTGCGAATTTTGTTGATGGGGTTGAAATCCAAGAAAATGAAAATGTATTCCGCAAAGGTGAATTGGGGACAACCATGTACGTGATTGCAGATGGTTTATTTCGGGTGCATGACAAAAATGATACGCTGGCGGTTTTAGGCAAAGGACATATTTTTGGTGAATTATCGGCGCTTGACCCAGAGCATCGCACCGCATCAGTGACTGCAATTGAGAAAAGTTATTTATTCAGATTATCGCAAGAAGAACTTAATATCTTGATTGAAAGCCATATTGAAGTGGCAAAAGGGATTATTCAAATTCTTTGTCAACGTTTGAAAACATCAATTAATCGCACTCATAAAGAAGATAAAAAGCCAGAAAAACCGTCTATCACAATAGAAGAAGACAATATTGTTGACCCTGATGCTTTGTATCAATACAACGATGTACGCGATGAATTAACCTTAATTGAAAAAGTGATTATTTTAAAAACCGTGAGCATTTTTGCCGATACGCCTGATAATATTTTGTCAGATATTGGGCATTTAACCAAAGAAGTTTATTTAACTAAAGATGAAGCCTTATTTTATAAAGGTGAGGTTGGGACTTCAATGTATGTGGTGGTCAGCGGCAAAGTTAAAGTGCATGATGGCGACCAAATGATTGCAGAATTAGGTGAACGGGCATTGTTAGGTGAAATGGCGGTATTATCTTCTGAGCCACGTACTGCATCGGTCACAGCGATTGAAGAAACCGTATTATTGTCCTTATCTCAATCATCACTATTTGAATTGATGTGGGATCAGCATAAAGTGGTGCGCGGGATTATTCGGGTGTTAATTCAGCGTTTGCGCAGTTTTAGTTAGTTTAGAATGGGTTGCGCAGAACAATACTTTGGGCTGTTTTTTAGAAAGCATCACTATTTTAAAAATCGCCAAGCATCAACTATCAAGCCCTTGACTTTGCAATAGAAATCTCCCGCAAGCTTATCATTTGGATATTTTATAATATCGCTTTCATGGCTAGGGCAAAAAATTTGGTTCTTAAGCCAACTTTCTGTCATAATTCGTATTTTTTATGATTGCATTAATATTTTTTAGCTTCTACCTCATTGCCCAAACTATTGACAAGTAAAACCTATATTTATCAAATTGTAAAAATGACCCATTACTTTTAAGCCTTCACGTCGTTTAGGAATCATCATGTTACCCGATATTCAAAATATTCTTTATGCTACTGACATAAGTGACAATTCTCGCCATGTATTCCGTTATGCACTCAGTGTTGCCAAAAAATACAATGCCCAAGTGACATTACTCAATATTTTAGAACCGCTTAATACGTCAGGCACTGCATTGGTGGAAGCCTATTTGTCCAGAGAAGGTGCGAAAAAAATTCATCAAAATATGATTGAACAAGCTCGCAAACAATTACAAGCTCAATTAGAAACTTTTTGCCAAGCCGAACTTCATGCAACCACTTCTGAAAGCCATTTAATTGCTGATACCTTGGTGATTGATGGACCTGCCGCACAAGCCATTGTCAAAAAAGCCAAAGAAACTCAAACGGACTTGATTATTATGGGTACGCACTCACTTAACCCCTTTTCAGATTTTTTAATTGGCTCGACGGCTCATAAAGTCACACAATTATCACCAATTCCTGTACTTATCGTGCCGCTCGAAAAATAGAACTTGCAAGCCGTTTTTACTTTACCGCATAATCCCAACCAGTTATTAATGTAATTATGTTGCATAACTTGTTGATGGGAGAAATAATATGGCGCAATCCACGCCGAAAATATGGTTATTAGGTGCATCGCTCGAAACGACGAACATGGGTTTAAGTGCTTTAGCCGAATCGACTTTAAAGTGTATTTTTACCCGCTGGCCAAATGCTGAAGTGATGATTCCGACTCATGGGCAAGATACTACACCGCAAATCTTACACATCATGCAACGTGAGATAGCCATTCAGCGCATGGAATTATGGTATGGGCGCAATATTTTCAAACATCAGAATATTTATCTGTTGTTCATTTTTGCATTGTTCAGCCGTTTATTGCCGTTTAATTTCTTTCGTCAATTTCTACGCAAACGTAATGCGAGTTTTGATGCTTTGATGCAAGTTGATTTTGTTGCCGATATTACAGGTGGAGACAGTTTTACTGATTTATATAAAATGCCACGTTTGATGCGCGGAAACTTATTTAAATTCACTGCTTTGTTAGCAGGTAAACCGCTTGTTTTTCTCCCTCAAACCTATGGGCCTTTTAAACGTTCCATCTCACGTATCATGCTGAAAATGTTGCTCAAACGCGCCAAAATTATTTACTCGCGAGACCAAGCAGGGATTGAATACGTGCAACAAGTTTTAGGCTCTTATGCGGCGAAAAAACAGATTCAATTTAGTCCTGATATGGCATTTGTACTTGAATCCGAAGTGATTGACACCGCCAGTTTGCAGAAAATACAAGCATTGAAACAACAAGATAAAAAAATCATCGGTTTAAATGTCAGTGGATTGTTATATAACAAAAGTTTACAAAATGATGACTGGTTTGATTTAAAATGTTTTTATCCTGATCTGGTTGAAAGCTTAATCCATCAATTTTTACAACACTCTGACCATGCAATAATTTTGGTTTCTCATGTTATCGCGCCAAAACATTTGCCTGAAAGTGATCCTCTTGCCTGTGAACGTTTATACGAAAAAATGCAGTCTCAATATGGTGAACGTATTGTGCTGGCTGAGGCTGATTTAGATCATAAACAAGCTAAATATTTGATTAATCAATGTGATTTCTTTATGGGTTCACGGATGCACGCCTGTATTGCTGCGATTTCTCAATGTGTTCCTGCGGTGGGTTTGGCTTATAGCGGTAAATTTATCGGCGTATTTGAGTCGGTTGGCGTAGGTGACACTGTGGTTGATTTGCGTACCGAAACGACGGAAAACGTATTACAGCAAGTGGCAGATATTTATCAACAACGTGAAAACAAGGCTGAAAAATTGCAAGAAACTATCCCTCAAATACAGCAACATGTTTTGCAATTGTTTGATAAGCTGTCTGATTTTTC
>JAYQWJ020000071.1:0-2305 GCA_035829175.2 Candidatus Albibeggiatoa psychrophila | reverse complement strand
AAAACCAAAAAAAGCCCCATCCACCGAAATGAATGAGGCTCTTTTAACTGCAATGTGCTAAAGGCTTAGCATCATAGGCTGCTTACATCATGCCGCCCATGCCACCCATTCCGCCCATACCACCCATGCCGCCCATATCTGGAGCACCCATGCCGCCGTCATCTTTAGCAACTTCTGCAACCATCGCTTCAGTTGTAATCATTAAACCTGCAACAGAAGCTGCATTTTGTAATGCTGAACGAGTCACTTTAGTTGGATCTAAAATACCCATTTCAATCATGTCACCAAATATTTCAGTTGACGCATTGTAACCGTAGTTACCTTTGCCTTCTTTCACTGTATTTAAGATAACAGATGCTTCTTGACCCGCATTATATACGATTTGACGTAAAGGCTCTTCCATTGAACGACGCGCAATGTTGATACCCATATCTTGGTCAGCATTATCACCTTTCAACTCATCCATGCTTTGTAATGCACGAACTAACGCAACACCACCACCGGGAACAACACCTTCTTCAACCGCTGCACGAGTTGCATGTAACGCATCTTCAACACGCGCTTTCTTCTCTTTCATTTCCATTTCAGTTGCTGCGCCAACTTTAATTACAGCCACGCCGCCTGCTAATTTAGCAACACGTTCTTGTAATTTTTCACGGTCATAATCAGAAGTTGCTTCTATGATTTGATTACGGATTTGCTCAACACGATCTTTAATTTCAGCTTCGCTACCTGCACCATCAATCACAGTTGTGTTTTCTTTGGTAATAGTGATTTTTTTCGCTGTACCTAAATCATTGATTGTCGCGCCTTCTAAGCTCAAACCAACTTCTTCAGAAATTACAGTTGCGCCCGTTAATACCGCGATGTCTTGTAACATTGCTTTACGACGATCACCAAAGCCCGGTGCTTTAACCGCTGCTACTTTAACGATACCGCGAATATTATTCACAACTAAAGTGGCTAATGCTTCGCCTTCAACGTCTTCAGCAATGATTAATAAAGGACGACCTTGTTTAGCAACGCCTTCTAATACTGGCAACAATTCACGGATGTTAGAAATTTTCTTGTCATGTAACAAGATCATTGGACCTTCTAATTCAACCGCCATTGTTTGTTGATTGTTGATGAAATAAGGAGACAAATAACCACGGTCAAATTGCATACCTTCAACAACGTCTAATTCATTGTCTAAACCAGAACCTTCTTCTACAGTGATAACGCCTTCTTTGCCCACTTTACCCATTGCATCAGCGATAATACGACCAATATCAATGTCAGAGTTAGCAGAGATAGTACCGACTTGTGCAATCGCTTTGTCATCTGTACAAGGTTTAGATAAATCTTGTAACGCTTTAACTGCACTGATAACCGCTTTATCAATACCACGTTTTAAATCCATAGGATTCATGCCCGCAGCCACTGATTTCATGCCTTCACGTAAAATCGCTTGAGCTAAAACAGTTGCAGTTGTAGTACCGTCACCTGCGATGTCAGAAGTTTGAGACGCAACCTCTTTCACCATTTGTGCGCCCATATTTTCAAATTTATTTTCTAATTCGATTTCTTTCGCAACAGAAACACCATCTTTAGTAATTGTTGGTGCACCGAACGATTTTTCTAAAACAACGTTACGACCTTTAGGGCCTAGAGTCACTTTAACTGCATTAGCTAAAATATTAACACCATCAACCATTTGATGACGTGCGTCATCTGCAAAACGAACTTCTTTAGCTGCCATGATTATTTAATCCTCGGAAAATTTAAAATCTTATAAAATGTTTAAGCAATAATACTTAAAAACTTAGCCTTCGATGATAGCCATGATGTCTTCTTCACGCATCACAAGTAATTCTTCATCATCAACTTTTACTTCAGTACCAGCATATTTGCCAAATAACACTTTATCGCCAGCTTTAACAGCTAAAGCACGTTTTTCACCGCTTTCTAAGATTTTGCCATCGCCAATAGAGATGATTTCACCACGGCTAGGTTTTTCAGTCGCTGAATCAGGAATGATGATGCCACTTGCTGTAGTGCGTTCTTCTTCCATACGTTTAACAATCACTCGGTCATGCAATGGTTTGAGTTGCATCGGTGTAAACTCCTAAAAAGTTGGTTGTTAATATTATTGTTAGCACTCACTGGTGTTAGTTGCTAATAATAGGGACTTGGTTTTAGAAGTTCAATAGCTAAGGCTAAATTTTTTTGATTTTAATTGCTGAAACCGAGTTGGTTTTGTAGGATATTGAGTAAGTTATTTTTTTTGAGAGCGCGAAATTAAAATGAGACGGTGGAAATCATG
>JAYQWJ020000070.1:0-4566 GCA_035829175.2 Candidatus Albibeggiatoa psychrophila | reverse complement strand
AAACAGATTTATAAAGATACTTTATATTTGAGGAAATTATTCATGGATTTTAGCTTTGATAGTGCTGAATTATTCGTACTTTTGCCAGAGATTATACTACTCACTCTTGCATCTTTGGTATTAGTCATTGATGCCTATGTGCCAGATAAAGCACGTAATTTTACTTACCAGCTTTCCCAAGGTTCATTGATTGCAACACTATTGGCGGTTTTAGCATCGATGCCGCAACAAGCAACTTACGCTATGAGCGGCACTTATATATCCGACCCAATGGCGGCTGTTTTGAAGATTGCCATCTTAGTCGTGGTATTTTTTGCCTTTATTTATTCCCGCACGTATTTACGTGACCGCAACTTCTTTCGTGGTGAATACTATGTATTAGGTTTATTTGCGACTTTGGGCATGATGGTGATGGTTTCTGCTGCTAACTTATTAACAGTTTACTTAGGTTTAGAACTACTTTCTTTGTCTATGTACGCCATGGTTGCGATGCACCGTGATTCCAAACCTGCTACAGAAGCGGCAATGAAATATTTTGTATTAGGCGCAATTGCTTCAGGCATGTTGCTCTACGGCATGTCAATTATTTATGGTGCAACAGGTACTTTAGATTTAGCGACCTTAGCTGCAACAGTAAGTAACACAGGCGAAAACGTACAAATGTTAATGTTTGGCTTAGTATTTATCATCGTGGGTTTGGCGTTTAAATTCGGTGCTGTACCATTCCATAACTGGATGCCAGATGTTTATGAAGGTTCTCCAACTGCTGTGACATTATTTATTGCGTCAGCACCTAAAATTGCGGCATTTGCGATGTTAATGCGTTTGCTTGTAGATGGCTTAATTGGTTTGAAATCAGGTATGTCAGGTGATATGGAATCAATTTACTTAGGTTGGCAAGGCATGTTAATTGCGCTAGCTGTATTATCAATGGTGATTGGTAACTTGGTAGCAATTGCACAAACCAATTTAAAACGTATGTTTGCCTATTCAACCATTGCTCACGTTGGTTTCTTGTTCATGGGCGCATTAACTGCGACTGAAACAGGTTATGCCGCGTCAATGTTCTATGCCATTACCTATGCGATCATGAGTTCCGCAGGTTTTGGTATGATTATCTTGCTTAGCCGTGAAGGCTTTGAATCAGAAAATATTGCTGATTTGAAAGGTTTAAATGAGCGTAGTCCTTGGTATGCGTTTTTGATGATGATCACCGTTTTATCGATGGCAGGCGTACCGCCAATGGTTGGTTTCTGGGCTAAATTATCTGTGTTGATGGAAGTGATTAATGCAGGTTTCTTATGGGTTGCAATGGTAGCCGCTATCTTCTCAGTTATTGGTGCGTTCTACTATTTACGTGTTATTAAAGCAATTTACTTCGATAAACCAGAAGCTGATCTTCCCACTATTAACAGTGATCCAAGCTTACGAGCGGCTTTAAGTATAAATGGCATTGCAATCCTTGCTCTTGGATTTTTCCCCAGCGCATTATTGGCTATTTGTACCGCTGCATTGGTTGGCTAGATTTGTTGTATTTCTGAGAGGCTGTCATTCATTGAGATGGCAGTCTCTTCTTTATCTCGAATTACAGCAAAAACGCTATTATTTTTTGTAAAACAATTTACGTAAATTCCAGCAGATTTTGAAACCCCCTCTCAATGATAACTATAGTCAGATTGCCCGAATGGATTTAACAACTGGGATTATCTAACCCTATAAAATATAGTATAATGTCAAATTTCATTAAGTGCTCTACTTTGCCCAGCAACATGCTTGAAAGACATTTCTACTCAATAATATTGCATTTCATTTTTTTGCATCAATACTTCTTAAGTAACAAGATAAAAACCAATTCATTCTGGCATTTAGGCTATATTTGAATATATTAATATGCTAATTAAAAAACCGCTGTCCCTTTTATATATTATTAGTTTGTGCTTGCTAAACTCTGTAGCACAAGCGATAACGACTCAGACTGTGATTTATCCTAGTAATTTATATCCTGGCATATCTTGGAAAATTCAACCGCCTGCGGAAATCAATGGGTCAAAATATCAATATCGTCAAGACACCTTATTGCAGTCTAAAGAGCTGAATGCTCATCAACAATGGGTCGGACTTCAATTAAATCAACCGCGCTATCGTCCTTTGGATATGATGGAAACCACAAAGCCTGTGTATGACTATCAATATCGCAGCGAAATCCCCGTTGCTACTTTAGAACAACCTCATCATTTTAATGAGTTTAAGCAAGGTTTATCTGGTTATGAGGATGATACTAATCATAATTTAACCCAGCCATTAACTCACCTTGACTCAACGTCACTGGATTATCAAAATAACCCGAGTCAATCGAATTCAAATTATCGCTCTCAACAATATACTGAATTTAAACAAGGTTTACCTAATTATCAACCAAAACCTTTACCACATACTGATTATTATTCCAATTTGCAAGGATATTCTAAGCCTTATCCAGCCCAAACGTATAACAGTCAATCGAGTTATCCTCAAACCAGCCGTTATTCTACAACGGACAATAATTATACTGCCCAGTCTTATAATCCTTGGAGTCTGCAACCGCAAACCCCTACGAATTCGAACTCTCAGAACCCTTGGCAAACATCACAACACATATATCAAAATATACCGCAAGTAATACCCGCATTGCCAGATACAAATTTAGGCTTATCAACTTTTCCATTTGATGGACAGTTTCATTTTCAACAAGATAGCCCATATAACACCCATAATAATAGTAAGCAGCCAAGAGAGTTACCATTTTCTCCCGAACGCGTCTTTATTGTGCCATCAAGCTGGATTAAGCCACCAACGTCTTATCAATCCAATACAGAAAGTGGCAATCGTGCTCAACTCACAGTGTATCCCATTATAGAGCAGATAAATGAGCAAGAAGTTTGGTGAGTTTTGGTGTTATAAATCAATGCTTTTCAATACGATACGGTTTATGCGATTCTATAACACATAGTGCTGCTTTATCTTAAAATGATTACTTGTGAAATAAATTTTGCACTTCATTATCTTGCAATCAATTCAACTGCACCCGCTGTCCCCAAGGCACAGAATGCTTACCTTTAACCAACCAAATAACGGGATAATAAGGCATAAGTTCGGGAAAAGTGCCTTCTGCATCAGTAAAATACACTAACAAATCAGGCTGTATATCGTGTTGCTCAACATAATCAAATACAGGTCTAAAATCAGTACCGCCACCGCCTGTAATCGCCAATGGCATATAGAATTCATCCCAAGGTTCAAATTGCCAAGGACATTCTTCAGCCAAACTCGCATCACAAGCCAATAAAATAATTTTCGCCCGAAGCTGACCTTTTAGCCCATCAATTTCACTCAAACATTCTGCAATTTCAGCATCACTAATAGAGCCACTAATATCAATCGCTACAACGACTTCCAATTGCGCACTGCGTAAACTAGGAAATACGGCATTGCCTTCACGACGTGAGGGACGGCTATAAGTATAATCATCGCGGGCGGTCATAGTCATATAACGTGTTAGCAATGAACGCCAAGGCAAACGAGGTTGCAATAAATGATCAACCATTCGCGCCATTTCACCGCCTAACTTACCCGCTTGCATCGCTTGTTGAGCCGCACCCGCTAAACGCTGTCGCCATTGAGTCTCTAAATTTTGCTTTTCGGTATCCGTTAAAGGAGGTGGTTTATCTGCAAGTTCATCTTCTGTCGCTTGATTCTGTTGCTGTTCATCACCTTGACCGCCAAAATTATCCTCACGTTGGGTTTCATCTAAGCCGCTATCGCCTTGTGCGTCACAGTCTTCATTTGATGGTGCTTTGCTATCAGAGCCTTTTTCGCCTTCGCTATGTTGTTCTTCATCTTCATAAATATGCTTATCCATCGGTTCTTCAGAATTATTCTCATCAATGTATGGATAAATTTCCTCAGCCGTCATGCCTTTATAACTTTGTTCAATCCAAACTCCTGACGGAGGTGTTAGATTATCATTTAATAACAATGGATTAATCGCGTGGTCGCAAGCAATATCCCAACGAAATTTATTCCGATGTTCGCGCCGAGCAAAATGCGACAAAGCACAATGCAAAGCTTCATGCGCCAAAACAAATTGCACTTCATTGACATTTAAATGTTCAATATATTCAGGGTTGTAATAGAAGTGTCGAGCATCCGTAGCCACTTTTTCACACCAATCGGGATTGGCGGCCTTCATAGGCAAACGTAATACCAATGCACCTAAAAAAGGCTTATCTAAAATCAATTGAGTTCGGGCCGCAGATAATTTATTTTCCACGTCATGATAGCTGTTCATGCGCCTCTCCATTATTTTAACTTTATTATTGTGGTTTTTAACTCTTTATATAAGTTCAGGTTTCTACTATATTTGTGCAAATGACCTGAGGGTTTTTTGATGTATTGCTTCAATAATATACTGAAAAACTCAAGAAAGAACGTATAAATATTGCATGTTTTTGCCATAACCATCCAACGTTCTGTTTTGGTAGGATAACACTCTGAGGGAGGGGTTTTAATGTTAGCATCACGCTTTCT
>JAYQWJ020000069.1:0-4734 GCA_035829175.2 Candidatus Albibeggiatoa psychrophila | reverse complement strand
CATGACCAATCGTGCCCACATTTACATGTGGCTTACTACGTTCAAACTTTTCTTTGGACATTACGAGATACCCTACAACTGGTTTTATTCAATATTAATAACTAATGCACTGGAGCTCATAACCGGATTTGAACCGGTGACCTCGTCCTTACCAAGGACGCGCTCTACCAACTGAGCTATATGAGCAAATATATACAACTCAGAGCACATAAAAACTGGAGCGGGTGGGGGGAATCGAACCCCCAGCATCAGCTTGGAAGGCTGAGGTATTACCACTATACGACACCCGCAAATAAAAGCCGCACAACGTTTTGAAATGGTGGAGGGGGGAGGATTCGAACCTCCGAAGGCTGAGCCAGCAGATTTACAGTCTGCCCCCTTTGGCCACTCGGGAACCCCTCCAAATTTCAGAGGTGCGAATTCTGATTGATTAGTTGTTTCATGTCAATAGGCATTTAGTTTTTTTTTGCGTTACCATCAATTTATTTTGACGCCTACCTATTTAGCGTGTTTTAGACCTACCTTATCAAGCAATTATTTCACCCACCTGTCTTTATCCTCGCTCTATCTTGAACCACACTATAGCGAGTGCTAGTCTGACCATTATTTTACCTCAACGCTGAAACACATTTTCTGCGTCTCACAGCACAAGACAGACACACCCTGCCAAGAAAGCAAAACCTCTTGCCTAAACCACTCATTAAAAATACTTAAGAATATATTATGAAAATAGCCATCGCAGGAACAGGATACGTTGGACTATCCAACGCTCTTCTACTCTCCCCTTACAATGAAGTTGTAGCACTTGACATCATCGCTGAACGAGTCATTTCACTAAATAAGGGTATCAGCCCTATTTCTGACAACGAAATAGAGCAATACCTAAAGAGAAAAGACCTGAATTTCAAAGCTACTCTTGACAAAGCCACTGCTTACGAAAATGCTGAGTTCGTCATTATAGCCACTCCAACAGATTACGACGCCAAAACCAACTATTTCAACACCAGCTCAGTGGAAACCGTCATTAAGGACGTGTTAGAAATCAACCCTGATGCAACAATGGTCATCAAATCTACCGTTCCTGTTGGTTACACGCAGCACGCAAAGAAAATGTTTAATACGGAAAATATAATTTTCTCCCCCGAATTCCTTCGAGAAGGCAAGGCGCTTTACGACAATCTCCACCCTTCACGCATTATAGTTGGCGAAATTTCTGAACGCTCAAGAACCTTTGCGGCACTGTTAAGCGAGGGAGCCATCAAGCAAGACATAGAAACTCTCTTTACTGACGCCACCGAAGCTGAAGCAATCAAACTATTTGCCAACACCTTCCTTGCCATGAGAGTTGCCTACTTCAACGAACTTGATACCTACTCCGCAACCCACAACCTTAACGCCAAGCAAATTATAGAAGGAGTCTGCCTAGACCCTCGCATAGGCTCTCATTACAACAACCCATCCTTTGGGTACGGCGGCTACTGCCTACCTAAAGATACAAAGCAACTCCTTGCTAACTACCAAGATGTTCCTCAGAACATGATTAATGCCATTGTAGACGCCAACAGAACCCGCAAAGATTTTATCGCCGAAAGCATTGTAAAGAAGAACCCTAATATTGTTGGCATATATCGCCTTATCATGAAAAGTGGGTCAGACAATTTTAGAGCTTCCTCCATTCAAGGCATTATGAAACGCATCAAGGCCAAAGGCATTGAAGTCGTCGTTTACGAACCCGTTCTAGAAGAAGATAATTTTTTCAATTCCGCTGTGATTACCAACTTGAATGAATTTAAGGCTAAATGTGATGTAATTGTTGCAAATCGCATGACAGATGATATCCGAGACGTAGAAGACAAAGTTTACACGCGCGACCTTTTTGAAAGCGACTAATCCTCACGCTGCGGGCTTGCTGCATTACAACAAGCTCGCAACACAGACACTGAATTAATAAGCAGCTCCTGCTACAATCCCCACCTCTTTCTTGATTTCAGACAAACCATGAAAATAACAATCTACGGCTCTGGTTATGTAGGCTTAGTAACAGGCGCATGCCTAGCACAAGTTGGCAATGATGTTCTTTGCGTTGATATTGATGAGCAAAAAATTCGACAGTTAAAAAAAGGCATCATCTCTATTTATGAACCAGGCCTAGAAAGCATGGTAAACGAAAATATTGCCTCCGAACGACTTAAGTTCACACTATCAGTACAAGAAGGTGTTAAGCACGGACTCTTCCAATTTATTGCCGTAGACACTCCCTCCCTAGACAATGGCTCTGCTGATTTATGCAATGTATTTCAAGTGGCAGAATCTATTGCAGAGAATATGGAGCAGTACCGCATTATTGTTAGTAAATCCACCGTCCCTGTTGGCACCTCTGACAGAATTCGCAAACTCATCACGAACAAGTTACTACAAAGACATATCTCTACTGAGTTCGATATCATCTCCAACCCCGAGTTTTTAAAGGAGGGTGACGCCATTGATGATTTCATGAAACCAGACCGTATCATTATTGGTTCAGACAACCCTCGCACATCAGAACTGATGCGCCAACTCTACAACCCTTTTAACCGTAGCCGAGACCGACTCGTCATTATGGATGTGCGCTCCTCTGAATTAACAAAATATGCCGCCAACGCTCTACTAGCTACAAAGATTAGCTTTATGAATGAGCTTGCCAACATGGCTGAACTACTGGATGCCGACATAGAACAGGTACGCATTGGCATTGGCTCCGACCCACGTATTGGCTACCACTTCATCTATCCTGGGTGCGGCTATGGCGGCTCATGCTTCCCAAAAGACATTCAAACGCTTAAACACACCGCAAAGGAAATTGGCTATACTGCGGAATTACTCTCAGCAGTAGAGGCCGTTAACTACCGACAAAAAGAAAAACCCTTTGAAAAGCTACAGCGACAATATGGAGAATCCCTAAAAGATAAAACCATTGCTGTATGGGGACTTTCTTTCAAACCCAACACAGATGACATGCGCGAAGCATCCAGTCGCAATTTACTAGAATCACTCTGGGCTATTGGTGCAAGTGTTAGAGCCTACGACCCCGCTGCAACAGACGAATGCCTGTCAATTTATAGCAATCGCGACGACTTAACACTTTGCTCTTCTGCAAATGAAGCCTTACAAGGCGCGGATGCACTATCAATTATCACCGAATGGCAAGAGTTTAGAAGTCCCGACTTAATGCACATTAAAGAAATCCTAAAAGACCCCGTCATTGTCGACGGGCGCAACCTATACAACCCCAAGCTAATGAGTGACCTTGGATTTACGTATTACGCAATTGGACGTGGAGCCTAAAATGACAAACCATTATGGCGCAATTATTATTGGCGCAGGTGCTGCAGGAATAATGTGTGCGATAGAAGCCAGCAAGCGAAACCGCCAGGTACTATTGATCGACAAGGCCAACAAAATAGGCAAAAAAATCTTAATTTCAGGCGGAGGTCGTTGCAACTTTACCAACCTCTATATTGAAGCTAACGCCTACCTCTCTCAAAACCCTCACTTTTGCAAATCAGCGCTTGCTCGATATACACAGTGGGACTTTATTGCTTTACTAGAAAAACACAACCTAAGCTGGACTGAAAAGACACTGGGTCAACTTTTCTGTGACCAAAAAGCCAAAGCCGTTGTCGAAGCACTTAACAACGAATGCGAACACGTGGGCACCGAAATACAAACCAACTGTGAAATTAAAACAATCAACAAGACAGAAACAGGCTTTACGTGCGACACCTCACTAGGCACATTCACATCAACTTCGTTAGTGATAGCTACTGGCGGCCCCTCTATTCCGCGCATGGGCTCAACAGATGCTGGCATCCAAATATCGAAACAGTTTGGGCTTAAAAACATTGCTTTCACCCCCGCACTCGTCCCTTTCACTTTCCCACAAAATGAGCTAGATAATATTTTCATACCACTTTCAGGGACAGCGTGCGATATTGGCATCCGCTGTAACAACATCAATTTTCGGGAGTCGCTATTATTCACACACCGAGGACTGAGCGGACCTGCCGTACTACAGATATCATCCTACTGGAGCAAAGGAAAAAACATACACATCAACCTTTTTCCCAACAACGATGCTGACAGTTGGATGGCAGAAGAAATAGAACATCACCCCAAAGCCGAACTAAAAAACCGACTTGCCTACAAACTTCCCAAAAGACTAGCTCATAAATTATGCGAAGAGATTATCGACAACAAACCAATGCAACAGTACTCACCTTCAGAAATAGAAACGATTATTGAAAAACTAAGCAATTGGACGCTCACACCAAGCGGAACAGAGGGAATGAGAACCGCTGAAGTATGCACTGGCGGCATAGACACTCGTGAGCTTTCATCCAAAACATTTGAAACAAAGAAAATAGCAGGACTCTATTTTATTGGCGAAACGGTAGATGTAACGGGTCACTTAGGTGGGTATAACTTTCAGTGGGCCTGGTCCTCTGGCTGGTGTGCTGGACAGTATGTTTAATTAGATGCTTGAAACTCAACCATCAAAACCAGAGCAGCACATTTAGTACTATTTCAGACCAACAAGCTGACATCCATTTTAAATCGCCTCACTCATTATTGGCTTTCAGTTTTATTACTTAGCATCCTAGAATTACGTAATCAGCTAAAACTAGTCAAAAGGTTATTTTAAACACCGTTTTAACAGTAGGGACCAAAAGAAGAAGCAAGCCTATTAAAATTCTT
>JAYQWJ020000068.1:0-3687 GCA_035829175.2 Candidatus Albibeggiatoa psychrophila | reverse complement strand
CGGGTGAATCCATGGCTTTAAATGTTGATTTGGATTATGAGATTCGACAGGAGTTTGGGCAAACGGTTGGCAATAATTTATTTCATACGTTTGATAATTTTAATTTAAATCTGGGTGAAACAGCACATTTTTCAGGCGCGGATTCGATTCAAAATATAGTTGTGCGGGTGATTGGTGGTGAGCATAGTGTTATTGATGGGACTTTAAAATCGAGTATCCCCAATGCGGATTTATATTTTTTGAATCCTTATGGCATTGTATTGTTTGAATCCTTATGGCATTGTATTGGGTGAAAATGCACGTTTAGATTTACAAGGTGGTTTGCATTTGCCTTCGATAGCGACATTGGGTTTGATTTTTTGAAAAAAAATTAAGATACAACCGTCTTTCTTAACTAGGCTTATTCATTATTTGACGGAATATAGCTTAATTTATTTGTTCTTAATTTATGCCTTTAAGAGAGTATTATTCAATGCAAAGAAACATAATCTATTTTTATATCTCTTTTGCCTTCCTTAGTGGGTGTGGAGGAGATAATAGCATTACATCTCAATCTTTGGAGGAGCCAGAAAATAACTCTTCTGTAGTTGCTTCAACTTTTGTTGGTGTTAAAGAAGCAGAAACCTTTATATCAGACGATGGTCGAGAAGTGCAAGCTGCTAAAGATGAAATTCTCGTTTATTTAGAGGAAGATGTAACCCAAGAGGAATATGATGAAATCATTCAGTATATTGAAAACTCTGGGGCAATTATCACCGCATTTGACAAGGATTTAAAAGTATTACAAGTGCAAATCGACCCTGTTGCATCTGAACTAGCACTTATTGCAGAATTTGAGACGCTTATAGGTGTCAATACTTCAGGCTTAAATGAAGTAGTAGTATTAACCCGCTTTAATAATAACGCGGAAGGATATTCTAACTATCTATCAAAACCTCAATTAACAAACCCAACTAAGAGCTATGGAAATAGCACTACATTTACAACACAAGCAACTATTCCTAGTTTTCCTGGAGATTATTGGGTAGATCATATTGATGTAGGAACTGCATGGGACATTGAAGATAGACTATCTTCTCTTTCTAAAGTAACCATTGGAATCGTTGATACTGGGATTAATTTTAAACAAAAAATTTTAGAAGAAAATAGATTAACTCGATATAACCAGAATGGCTTACTGCTAGTAGAGGATGAAGATGGGACAAAAAATAATATCGAGAGAAATGAACATGGTTTATGGACAACAGCGTTTGCTGCTGGCTTTTATGATGAGTCAAAAGCTATATCAATTGATAATATTTCTCGAGGAGTGAGCCGTAATAGTAAGGTAGTTCACATAGAAATTGATGAAACTCGTGAAGATTATAAGGCTTTTCAAACTGCATTACTTAAAGGGGTTAAAACTGCTATACAAAAAGGAGCTGATGTTGTTAATTTATCATGGGGTAATAGCTCTAAATGTAAACATGATCAATCTCAAAGGTTAGCTGCAAGGCAAGCTTTCAGAAAAACTTGGAGCAATGCTCTTGCATATGTAAAACGTAAAGATAGACTCTTATTATTTTCATCTGGTAACAATTGTGAAAAGCAAGATAATCAACTTTTACCAACTATCTCAGATATTGATGCTGATCCTTGGCTTACACATGCGGTAGTTGTTGGAGCTACTGATAGTACAAAAACAGATACCCTATTTAGCAGAATGGGAAATGTTGTAAACTTAGTAGCTCCAGGCAAAGATATTGGCTATGGTGAGTCTGATCTTTTCTGGTGGGCAGCTGATGATACTAATAGTGGCACATCCTTTTCAGCTCCTCTTGCAACAGGTACAGCAGCAGTTGTGAAAGGAATTAATGGAACGCTATCTGCACCATAAATCAGGTATATTTTGATAGACACAGCTAAGCAAACCGTAAGTTTTGCTGATGCTGCAACTGAGCAATATAGAGGATATATAGGTTCTAATGCAACTACTCCTAACATCTTATTAAATGCAGGAAATGCTGCAAGAACTGCTGAATTAACTAGAGGTGTAGAACTTGAAACATTGACTTCTGTTAGCCTAGTTAAAAATGAAGCTAAAGATGTTACTTTCTCTATTAAATTACCTGAAACAACTGTAAATTCTATTGATATTGTTTTTTTGATTGATGTTAGTGGAAGCTATCAAGATGATATTGATACATTGCAAAGTAATGCAACAGGCATTGTTAGTGATTTAAAATCTAGTGGAATTGATGTTCAATTTGGTGTTGCTTCTTTTTCTGATTTTCCTTTATCTGATTATGGGAATCTACCAGATGGTGATGAGGCATATTTTCTTCATCAAAAAATTACTCCTGATACAGTAGATGTGATTTCTGCTATTAATAATTTAGATAAGCCATTACATAATGGTGGAGATGATGCTGAATCACAATTAGAAGCTTTTTATCAATTAGCTACAGGTTTAGGGCGTGATATTAATGGTGATGGTGATTTTTCAGATGATGGAGAGTTAAGCCCCCAAAGTATAGGATGGCGTACTGGTGCATTAAAGGTTATTCTTTTTGCTACTGATGCTTATTTCCATGACTCAGATATAGAAAGCTCTTATCCAGGTGCAGGGAAAGTAGAAACTATTACAGCATTACAAAGTGCTGATGTTCATGTTGTTGGATTACAAAGTGGTAACGCTTCAGATGCATTGACAGATATTCGCAGCATTGTAAATGCGACAAATGGTTCTATTCATTCTTTATCTTCAGATAGTGCTGAAATTGCACAAGCTATTCTCGATGGGCTAAATATCGCACTAGAAAAAGTTGATATTACTATTGAAAAAATATCAGGCTCAGATTGGATAAGCAATATCAGCCCTATATCTTTTTCGGTTGTTACACCAGGCTCGGAGAGACAGTTTAATGTTAGCCTTCTGGGACAAAAATCAAAATCACTTGATAAGTTAAATTATGATATTTATTTGTGGGTTATAGGGGATGGTTCTGCTCTATTAAAGCGTGTAAAAATTCCTGTGATTGTACCTTAACTTGAAACTCATAAACTAGGGGTAACTGTAAGTTATAGTTACTCTTAGTTACAAAGAAAACATTATGAAGTCAAAATATTACATGCTTTTACTTGTTTGTGGATTACAGGGTATACAAGGGTGTCAGCAAGATATAAAAACATGCAAATATAACTATATGGAGGCAGCTTGTGGAGAATTGCTTTTTTTTACTTATGACAAGTATAAAAATGATAATTCACTTAAGAAATTAATTATTGATAATGGTGGTACTATCATTGAAGAGATTAGTGAGCTTAATATGATTCGAGCCAAATTTGAAAAAAATGATTTAATTGTCATAAAAAATAAATTTGAAAAACAAGTTTATATAAAGCATATTAGTTATAATTATGTGAGTAAACTTGAATAAAAAAACAGTTATTAATAAATTAAACCTGAGTTCAGCTATTTGAACTCAAGTTGCTGTTATTTTTTTTATTTTATAACTAAAGTTACGCACTGAAACCAAGAATCAGTAACTTAGAACTCAAAAAAATATCCTAAGTAATTGATAGTTCGTTATGGCTGCGTAACTTCAGTTATAAGTTACAGCAAACAATCAAATCTAACAAGGCACTTCGGGTACTTCCTGCGGATGAGCACGACACTCTCTTGCTGCGGCTAATAACGCCAAACGT
>JAYQWJ020000067.1:0-1292 GCA_035829175.2 Candidatus Albibeggiatoa psychrophila | reverse complement strand
CCTGAAAAAGAATCGTGTATTTTACATCGTTTAGCCATGTTTTCGTATGCGATTTTAGCTCAAGATCATCCTTATCAAAATCCTGATTTAATTGAATTTGCCCAGCGTTTCAACGACATCATGCAAGCAGGTGAAAGTTCGACTGCGGAAATGGCAAAATTGGCAGTCAGCTTTATTGCACGCACCCGTCGCCAGCAAGATTTAAACGCCAATGTGTATTTTGCTGATACCGAAGTCAGTTATCGCGATGATAATCGTCATTTGTGGGTATTTATTGAGGAAAGTGACGACGAGGAAATGTTTGACCAAGAGAAAAAACAAATCGAAGACGAGGACACAGAAAAATTGCCACCGCGTCATTATCCAGAATGGGATTATCAAACTCAAACTTATCGCCCTGATTGGGTTAGTTTGTATGAGGCATTGCATCCATCAGGCGACCCGATGTTGATTGATGCTTTATTGTCAAAACATGAATCGACCGCGCGACGTTTAAAACAGATTTTGGATTTACTCAAGCCACAGGATTATGTACGGGTTCGTTATCAAGAAGAAGGCAGCGAGTTGGATTTAGATGTAGCGATTCGTTCGTTGATAGATTTTAAAGCAGGCACAACCCCTGACCCACGGATTAATATGAGTCACAAACATGATGGGCGTAATATTGCGGTGATGTTGTTGTTGGATTTATCTGAATCGGTGTCGAATATTCCCCAAGGTTGCGAGCAAACCATTTTAGAGTTGAGTCAAGAAGCCGTGGCGTTATTGGGTTGGGCGGTGGATAAATTGGGCGATGAATTTGCGATTGCGGGTTTTTCATCCAATACGCGGCATGAAGTGCGTTATCAACATATCAAAGGTTATAGCGAAGGCTGGGACGATAATGTCAAAGGACGATTGGCGGCGATGGAGGCGGGTTATTCCACTCGAATGGGCGCGGCGTTGCGTCATGCTTCACATTATTTGTCAAAACGGCAAGCGGATAAAAAATTATTGTTGGTGCTGACTGATGGTGAGCCATCGGATATTGATGTCAAAGATGATAAATTATTGATTGCGGATGCACGCAAAGCGGTTCAAGAAGCTGAGCAACAAGGCATTTATACCCATTGCATTAATTTAGACCCGCACGCGGATGATTATGTCGGTGAGATTTTTGGCAATCAATATTTAGTGATCGATCACATTGAACGTTTGCCCGAGCAATTACCGAAATTATTTGTGAGTTTAACCAGTTAAAAAACGTCCATCAAATGGTTAAGTTTAAATTGATGTTTAAGCTTTTCCATTTT
>JAYQWJ020000066.1:0-2439 GCA_035829175.2 Candidatus Albibeggiatoa psychrophila | reverse complement strand
CGCATGATTTAATTTTTCAGCTAAAAAAGTCACATGAGGTTGTGATAGCATCGATAAATGATCGCCCGGTACGTTGTACACCATTACGGGTTGTTGTATAAATTGTTGCCAACCCCAAGCAGGGTCTTGCAAAATAGCGATATTGGTGTCTGAATGCACCCCTGTTTTAGTTCTGAGCAATGCCACTTTTGCAGCTAATTTAACTTGTTGCGGCTCACAATATTTCATCATGGCTAAGAAATTACTCTTAAACACAATTACATAACCAATAAACTGTTCTAGTGATGTATTGGGTGGTAAAATCCCCGCTTTTTCTAACTGCTGTTTGAAGTATTCATAGCGTTCTTGCGAACTTAAGGCTAATAAATCTTCTCTTTTCACTTGTATTCTTTTCTTGGCCATTAACTCAGCTTGCTCAGAATATTCAACAATCCATGTCACCTCATCCCAATGATGACAAGCATGATCCTGCCCACCTTGAAATGAAGCATCTAAATCTAAAATAGCTAACAATGCCACTTTATCGCCTTGCTGTTCTAATTGGCGTGCAATTTCAAATGCGACATACGCCCCAAATGAGTGACCACAAATATAATACTCTCCTGTGGGTTGAGCTTGTTTGATATGCTCGATGTGATGTGCGGCAATCGCTTCAATCGTATCTAAAGGTGTGGATACACCATCTAAACCCTTGGATTGTAAACCATAAAATGGGTGTTCGATTCCAAGTAGATGCGCTAAATTGTAATAATATAAGACGTTACCGCCAGCTCCGGGGACACAATACAAAATTGGTTTTGAGCCTTCAGATTGGATTTTAACCACAGGTTGCCAATCAAGCACTTGAATTTTATCGCGTACAATCTCCGCCAAACTTTCGATAGTAGAACCTTCAAACAAGGTGGCTAAAGGTAAATTTTGCCCAAATTGTTGTTGAATTTTAGACATGACCCGAATCGCCAATAATGAATGTCCACCCAGCTCAAAGAAATTATCTGTGATGCCAACGGGTTTAACGTTTAACACCTCTTGCCAAATTTCGACTAAGGCTTTTTCTATATTGTCACGCGCAGGCTGCAAGTTACTAGTATCTCGATTGGAATGAATATCCATCGCCAACAAGGCTTTTCGATCGGCTTTCCCATTTGGTGTTAATGGAATATGCTCTAAAACCACATAATAAGCAGGATTCATATAATCAGGCAATTGTTTTTGCAGGCTTTGTTTTAATTCAGAAATCAAGTTTTGTTGATAAATGCCAGACTGTTGTAACGGCGCATTAGCATAAATTTGATAATCTGTAGCAATTTCAGGTTTGGAAAATTCAGCGAAGCCTTCAATCGTGTCTTGTTTGAATACTGCGGAAAACCGTCCCTGCTCATCGGTATTAAGCCAAGAAATTTCAACCTGATAACCTAAATCATCAGCCAATTGATATAAAGCTTCTGGATTTATGCCGACTGTTTTATCACATTGTTCTCTAAATTCAGCAATGCTTGATTGAGTTTGTTCTTGATTCAGTTGCTGTAATAAAGCGTTTTCTTCTACTAAACGTAAATTACTTATTTTACGTAATCCAAATGTTTTTGGCTGTTTTTCACTTAAATGTTTACGAATTGCAGTTAAATCCCATTGTGGCTGCCAATCTTGCCATTCAACCTTGCATAATTTAGGAGCTTGCTCAATATGCAATACTACATCAAAACGGAATTTAGTTAACTCATTATAAAATTCACCACGTTTAGGATAAATTTCAATATGTTGGATACGTGGATATTGTGCCTGCAATGCGGTAAAGAAATGCGGATCAATCACCAACTCTTCTTCTTGGGCTAACTGCTTGTCAATCCGTTGTTTTAATTCAGCTAAATCGATTTTGCAATTGGCCTGATACAACTGCACAGAAGCGTGATAATTTTCCAATAAACTGAAACTACGAATATCACCAACAAAAATCCGCCCGCCATCTTGTACCGCGTTAATCGCTTTTCCCAATACATCAGCAAAGTATTGAATACTAGGAAAATGTTGCACAACCGAATTAATCACCAAAGTATCATAAGTGTCTTTAGCAATTGTGCTGAAATCATCAGCAGGGGCTTGTTGCAACGACACATTTTTTAACTCAGAATGCGATTTTTGCAATTGACTCACATGCGCAACCGCTTCCGCCGATAAATCCAAACCTAAATAAGCCCGACAATGTGGCGCAATCCGTGATAATAACAAACCTGTGCCACAGCCAATTTCAACAATATTCTGCGGTTTTAAAGCTAAAATGCGTTGAACCGTATATTTAACCCATTCTTGCATTTCTATATCGGGAATTGCCTTGCCTGTATAACTGCTATTCCAACCTGCAATATTAAAATCAGTCGCCTGCTCGTCCACTTCACCATAAGTATGATGATAAATTTCTGAAACTTGCTCGACATAAGC
>JAYQWJ020000065.1:0-1948 GCA_035829175.2 Candidatus Albibeggiatoa psychrophila | reverse complement strand
TAAATTGAGTCATCATCCCTTTGGGCATAAATTCGTAGTCATAGCGTAAAACGGTATTATTGTTTGAATCCCAGTCATATTTGTATTCAGGGACTTTAATTTGTTCGAGATGTGCCATGTGGTTGATATTTGCTAGTGGCTTCACACCTGCTTTCTTGGCTTTTTCAGCTTCTTCTAATGTGTCTTTTCCATAAGCCAATTTCTCCATCTCTTTGCGAACCGCATCCGCGTGTGTATCAGCAGGGCGTTTCATTTCTTCACCAGTAACCGCCGCATCTTCTGCAAAGCCCCATTCGTCGTTACCCGTTGGTTCGCACTCATAAGTTATACCTTCAAATTCAACATCCACATTTGGGTAGCGATACGGGTTCACTGTGACGTTAACTTTCATTCCAACGCAGACTTCTTTTACATGGTCAACTTTGTAGTAACGGGTTTTATCGCCTTTGAGCGCGTAAGATATTTTTAAATTACCTTTCACTTTCCTCTCTACGGGTTTGGTGCTGAGTAATGCTTTACAAACATGCTTGGGTGGGCATAAGCGTAATTGTTCTGGCTTAATTTTCATCCAAGCTTCATAGCGCGTCATGCCATGTCTGTAGAATTTGTAACTAGCATTAAATTTGTGCATCCATTTCCAAGCCTTATCATTCAAATCGTGGATGTCTTTAACGTCAACAAAACTGAGTAACGCTTCAAAGTTTCTCTCCACAACATTGTGTTCGCACTCCACTTGACCCTTGCCCCGTGGATTACCTGCGGCATGGGCGTAGGGTGTGACTTCTAATTTTTCCAAAAAATTCCAAACCAGATTGCCTTTTTTTAGAATGCCTTTGTCAGACTTTAAAATTTTGCAGACACCATAAAAAGGAAACTTGTCACGTTGACTGAAAGCGTTGACTAAAAAGTTAAATACCGCTTCTAAGCTTTCGCCTGATGCCTGCACATATTCGATATAAAAAGCCCCTGTGGTATGGTCAGTCAGTAGGTAACGAATTACCCGATTGTCATTCACAGCCTTGGTGTAGTTTTGAGGTTTGTTCTTATAGAATTTATCCTCATCCATTACATGTAAGCCTTTACTGCCTTTCATGTAATACAAAACACAGATTGAAGCATCTAGCTCAAAAATATAATTTGGGTGCAAGCTTTTCTGCTCTTGGTGTGGCTTAGGTTGCAATAAAATTTCAGGACTCATTTTGTAATAATCCATGCACCGCTTGGCTGTGCTGACTGATACCTTTTTTACTTCTTTATTAGCTACTAAGTTGTCAATGACCGCTTGATAGCTGTGCAATATTTTTCCGTTTTTGCGTTGGCTTTTGAGCAGCTTGGTTACAAAGAGTAATGTTTCCGTCCTTGACCAAGCCATGTTACCGCTGTCACTACGCTTTTTCCGACCGCTTGACCAACCAGCATGTTTTTTTAAGTTGATATAAACCGTGCTGTTGCTGATATTCCAAGCTTGCGCAAATTGTTCAATGACATACTTGGTTTGACCATGCTTTGCGTCAACTAAACGTTCGGCTAGTGCTTGGTATATTTGCGCTTCGGTTTGCTGGATGATGCCCATAGTTATTACTTTCCTCTAATCCAGTCCGCTTGTTCTTCGGCAATGATTTGTTCAGACTCATCATCGTTGAATATGCTCATCAATCCGCCTTTGGTCATGTTTTTATTAATGGCTCGAATCTCAATCCCAAACGTGGAGCTGATGTTGTAAAAGCCCTTGTGTGCACGACTTAGTTGGTCGCTTAAAAATTGCTCAATTGTGTCGGGTGTATCTTGTTCATAGTCTTCGCGGATTCTGCTAATCATCGCGATGGTGTTGTTGACTTCTTGGTGCAAGCGGGCGACGACTTCATTAATGAAATCCTCATTGTACTTGTTGTACTTAAAGTTTAAGATGCGGGAAAGAGATTTACAATGCGATTTAATCCTGAATATC
>JAYQWJ020000064.1:0-6434 GCA_035829175.2 Candidatus Albibeggiatoa psychrophila | reverse complement strand
GCTTTAGGTGATGGGACAATCCGTTGGTATAATATTGCTAATGGCGAAGAGTTAATTACTTTCTTTCCACATAAAGACGGCAAACGTTGGATAGCATGGACACCTTCGGGCTACTATATGAGTTCTGGGGCAGATGCTGAAAACTTAATTGGTTGGCATATCAATCAAGGTTCAGACAAAGAACCCTTATTTTATCCTGCTAGCGCATTCGCCAAAACCTACAAACGCCCTGACATCGTTAAAAAAATACTAGAAACCTTAGACGAAGCTGAAGCCATCCGTTTAGCCAATTCAGAAGCAGGCATCACAACAACTCCTACCAATATTGACGAAGAATCCCTTGCCGAAGTCACAAAAAAATACCAACTAAACCTTAAACCCAGTGGTCTAGGAAAAGCCATCATCGTAGCAGCTAGCGGTGCGCAAGATAAAAACACCCTTTTCCCCTATACACTTGAATATACAACAGAAATGTATCGGTTTCTACATACAAGAGGTTTTTCTGATGACGATGTGATTTTTATGAATCCACGTACACCAATTGTACCTGTTGGAAACTATCCTGATGCAGCTCGCCAAGACTACCTTATGCATGATCCTAAAAAAGAACTACAACAAGCCATTGAAATAGCAGCAAATGAACTTAAAGCAGGACAACAATTTGTATTCTACTTACACGGTCATGCACGCACCGACTCAATTGAATTAGGTAATCAAACTGAGCTAAAAGCTGAGGAATTCAAAACATGGCTAGAGCAAATTCCAACCGATGTTGAACAAATCATTATTCTTGACACTTGCTACTCAGGCTCTTTTATAAACGAACTGGCAACGACTACATCTAATCGCATTATCGTCACCAGTGCTGATGAATTTTCAGAAGCGTGGAGTCAAGAAAGCATGAGTTTTGCGGAGTATTTTATCCGTTATCTCAAAACAGGTAGCAGTATTGGAGAAACCTTTGAATTAACTCAATATAAAATGCAGCAAAATCCCAAATTTTTTAGTTATCAACAACCACAACTTTATGATGGTCGTGATGGTCAGCGTTCACGTAACGTTTTCATAGGAGGTCAAAAAACTGCTGCAGCACAACCGCCAGAAATTATTGATATTCATCCCGTAATTTATCTCAACAAAGAACAAACTACTGCCACAATATGGGTTAAAACTTTTCCAGACTTAAATAGTATTAGAAGAGTGCGTGCTGTTTTAGTGAATGAACAAGATCAATTAGCCGAATACAATGGACAAGAAACTCATTTTTCACGACGAGAACTAGAATTAAAAGCCAATTCTAATTTAGAACGCTACGAGATAGAGTACGACCAATTTCATACAGCACAAGACTGGACAATCCTATATCAAGCGCAGGATATAGAAGGACAATGGTCAGAAATTGCAATGGGTTATGCTTCCTCACAAACTCAATCATCAAATGCAACCGTACAACTCGCTGTTGATAAGACTGATAATAACGTTCATGTAGAAATTTTAGAACAGTTCAGCATAGGTTATGATTTATACATTGCCTTAATTGCTCCTGATGGAAATTATCTTACTGTCACAGGAAAAAATGATTATTCCATTAATGATGATTTAGATAATCTCAAACCTTGGTATGGCAATCATAGCCAAAGTGAAGCATTGCTTGTTATAGACACGCCATTAGATAACTTCCCGTTCACAGCCAAAGGGCAATATTGCATATACGCTGTCCTCTCACCAGAACAAAATGATGTAATAGAGGCGATGGAACAAAATTTAACCACTTTTGATATGCAGTGTTTTGATTTGTGATACCACTTCATTTAACAAAATGGATAGATTTTTTCGTCTGTCTATTTCTATGTTTTTATGAAGAAATATTCATTTAGGAGAAAAACCAGATTATCTTCAAAATAATTGCGACAAAATAACAAAAACTTTTCGTCTATTATCATTACATTTTTCATAAAAGAGAGTTGCAATGTTAAGTCAAGCTTTAAAGCAGTTCAAATATTATTTAACAATCCCACTACTGGGTTTTTCTCTAAATAGCTTTGCAGCTGATTTGCCTGAATTGGGAGCAGGACAAGCTGTAGATGGTGGAAATCAAACAGTACAAACCACGACAACATTTAAAGGTGGATTTGCATTAAGTGATGGTACATATCTAACTGAAGGAACTATTTCTGCCACTGAAAAAATCACTATTAGTGGTGAAATTCAAGTTGCGCCTGAAGATGTTGGAAAACAAGCAGATATTGTGGTTTATGTAAAATATGCTGCTCTTGATGATCCAAACAATCCCGTTATATTAATGTTAGACAGTGTTAGTGGACAGCCTTTGCCATGGACAACTGAACCTGTTGATTTAGAACCTTACATTCCACAAGTGACCTTAGAAGCAACTCATTCAGTGGATATTTTTAGTAGTTTACTATTGCCAGAAAGCAAAATTCAACTCTACTTTGGTTACTTAACCGATACCAAGCTTGTGGTTAACCAGCAACCTATCAATATGACAATTGAATCTATTCCCGAACTCACCGAGGAAATAGAAAATATTGATAACCAGATCACAGCTACAGACCGACCAATGGGTGATGTAACACCATTATTGACAGGTGATGATGACCGTTTTGTCGGTACATGGGCATTGCGTTGGCCTGTGGGTTCAACACTAAAAGTAGGCTTTAAATTTGAGGGAGCGAATTTTAACTATACGCCAGCAGTCTGTTATCGGGGCATGTCGCAATCTTCTTGTGAAACAGCCGTCGCAGATGCCATTCTACAAACAGCGAGCACTTGGAGTCAATACGGTAATATCTACTTTAGACGTGCTGCATGGGAAAATGCAGATATTCGGATTACATTTCAAGAAAAGGGTGGGTATTCTTACCTTGGTACATGGGCGAAACGAAGAGCAACTAATCAAGAAACAATGAACTTAGCTTTTAGTTTTATTGATTCAACTCAAAGTTTTAGACGCACTGTATTACATGAGTTTGGTCATGCACTAGGTATTCAACATGAGCACATTAGCCCTAATGTTAGCTACAATTGGAATGAAGCACAAATTATCGCTGAAGCAGCAACTTGGGGTTGGAGTGAAGATTCAACGCGATTTAATATTATTGAGAATTTACTTAATGGTAATTCGCGTAGTGCTTTCTTAGCAACTGCATTTGATCCAAAATCTATCATGATTTACAGCATTCCAAAATCATGGGTTTCTATTGCTGACCAAGTCAATCCAGAAAAATGTCCAGATGCTCAAACGTCACGTTATTACTGTGTGGGTTGGAATACCGAGCTATCAGAAACAGATAAACAAGGTATTGCACAATTCTATCCACGCAAGAAAACTCAAACGGCAAGCAGTTGCTCTTACAAGTATGATCCAAGCAATTATCGCCCTAATACTGAAAACTGGGACGGGCATCAAGGCAAAATTGCATTCAATAACCCAACATCCAATGTAGTAAAAGTGACTTTATACCATCCTGATTATCCAAACTCGGCATACGCTACATGGGATATTTCAGCGCGGATAAATGTATGGTTATATTATTGGGGAACGCCTATCAATGCGAGTATGGATTGGGGTATTAAAGTGAATGACTCACCTATTTGTATTCTAAAAACAGTCTCTTCTTGGAAAAATACTTATTTTCAAGCCTCATCTACTCAAATGCCTGGGCATTAATTATTAAATTGATTCCTGCACTTCAGTGTGGGAGTTTTTTGTAAACAGGAACTTGTTATGAAAGTAATTCGCTGTCTTCTTTATTTTTATTTATTCTGTTTCAGTTTACCTGCTTTAGCTATCTATGATTTAGTATCAATCAATGTTACTCCTAAAACTAATGAGACAGAATTTTGTTTCTATTTAGATTCAAAACAGCATGATGCATTATATTTAGCATTCAGCCAAGATTACCAAAACTTAACATTTATTGATGAAAACCAAGATTATTCTATTTTTGATGGTTCACATCCTGCGTATTTCTTAAAAAAAGATAATCCCAAATCACTACCAATGAATGCAAAGTGTTTCACTAAAATAACACTCAATACAAAATTGAGCAATATGCAGCTCTATGCCGTTGTTGCCGAGCCTGAAGAAGATGTTGTGAAATCAGCTGAAAATAATGCGTTAAAATATGTTCGTTTCTTTGATGGATTTGCGTCTTTACCTGAGCACGAAAAACAATGGACAGTAATGGTATATATGGTAGGCTCAGATTTAGAATATGGTTTGGGGTCTTTAAAAGGGGCAGCAAGTCAAGATATTTTAGAAATGGTACAAGGATCAGCACAGTTAACGCAAGACAATGTTAATTTAGTATTGACTACGGGAGGTTCAACCCGTCAAGCTTGGAAAACAGTAAAACGTTCTGTCATTCAAAATGGACAACAATATGTGCTTGAGGATTTAGGTAAACAAAATATGGGGCAGCCTGAAACTTTAAGCAATTTTGTTACTTGGGCAACCCAAAAATTTCCTGCTCAGCACTATGCACTGATTCTATGGGATCACGGAGTAGGTGCAAAAGGTATTGGTAAGGATACAAATTGGCAAGGAGATGTAATAACATTACCTGAACTCAAGCACGCTTATCAAGATATCCTTATCCAGAACAATAAGCTTTTAGATACTGTCATCTATGATGCCTGTTTAATGGGTAGTATTGAAGTTGCTGATGTCACCTCTAATATTGCACTCACAATGGCAGCTTCGGCTGAACTAGAACCAAGTCATGGTCTTGATTATCAATATTTATTAACTCAAATTGCAGCTGAGAGTCCACAATCAGGTATTGACTTTAATACTATTGCAAAAACGGGTTATATTGAACATGCTAAAAATAAAAAAACCTACAATACCTCTCAAATTACTTATAGTATTTTAGATTTAACCAAAATGCCTCAATTTAGAACCGCTTTTTCTCAGTTCACGACAACCTTTAAGGACACTTTGCAACAAAAAGGCACATTAAATTATCAGAATCTTAGTCGTGGCATTATTCGAGCACCTGCTTATCCTTATAAAAAATCGAGTGGGCTATCAATAGCTGCTACTAATTCAACTTTCAGTAGTACAACAGGTATCGTTTTAGATTCTTTACATAAGATTAATGATACAGTTATAAGCATTGATCTTTATAATATTTTGCAAACAGTTGATGGTGGATTAGGACAATTTAAGCAAGATGCTGATAATGTATTAGCTGCACTGGATCAACTTATTACAGACTATGAAACTAATGAAAATGTAAAACAAGTGAAAACAGATGCAGGTCGTATTAGTATCAATATTGATTTATCTTATACCGATTATCTGAGTGTTTTACCAGAACCCTATCAGCAATTTCATGATGGTTTGGTATATTATGATGAGCGTAGGCAACAAGATAGTAGTCGCACAGAAGGAAATAATATCTGTTTTAATGGAGCAATATGTGCCTTTGCCCAATGGTTAGAATTATATTTAGATGATGTATTGGGTATTGAAGCCTATTATGGACAACAAATAGACGGTAATGCAAAAGTCCATTTAATAGAACATGATTTTTATACTTATCAGACAGAACAAACTCAGAGTATCAATTTACCTGTCGACGGCTATAAAGCCTGCCAATACCAACTGTGTAATGAGCAAAGCTGTGAAGATATTACCGTTAGCAAACACCATAATTTACTGACTGCGGAAGTCATTTTAAACGAATCGCCTGCTATCTTAACTTTTTGTCCACTGGATAATGAACAATGGTCGGTATGTCAAGTAGTACAACAATACGATGGTATTTGGGGACGTGATAGTGTTTTGTATGGTGGAGAAAATATTACCCCTCTACTCATGACCTTATCTCAAGATGTACGTATTCAAGCAACTGTACAAAAAAATCAACCATTCAATGTTGAACAGCCGAATACACTATTTTTAAAACGTAATTGTGACATTCAGAAAGCCAGTGTATGGGCGTTACATTATGGAAACAGTTCACAAGCGACAATTGATTTACTATGTGATGATGCAGATTGTGTTTGTACAGAGAATGATACTGATGAAGGTTGTCAAAATATTGGTCACAAAGCAGGTGTTTTTTTGAATGTTGATTTTTAACCATCAATAATTCTATTTAGTTTCAAACAATTAATGCCACATTATATTTTTCCTCGGTGCAATGTGATAAAGCTGAAACCTGTAGATTTATTGATTCACACTATCGGCACATCCAACGACAGTGATGCGTTAAATGTGTATCACCAAGGCATGTTGTTATTGAGCAAGCCACGGGTAGATTTACGCCAAATATGGAGCAAAACCAGTTACGAAATCCGTAAATTACGTGATAACCCACAATCTGCCCAACAATAATATGATGCTTTAGCCAATCCAAACGGTTCATTGATGGGTATCGCGGGGATGTCTAATTTAGATGGAC
>JAYQWJ020000063.1:0-3368 GCA_035829175.2 Candidatus Albibeggiatoa psychrophila | reverse complement strand
AAATAGTTATATATAGATTAATCGAAAAATTAAATTTATAAGTAATTGTTTTTACAGTAAAACCAAAAGTCAAACATTATTTTTAAATATTATATTATTCAATTGGTTACAACAATATTTTTAATAACTATATGATTTGCAAGGATGCATCAACTCTATTAGGTCGGTATGGTAAATGTCATTTTGATGACCTATGTTTTATATTACTTATTTAGAACGATAATCACATTTTTTCTATCATTATCAGCTTAGATAACACCGATTTCATCTTCATCTCGTTTTGCGGTAAAAGTATTATCAAACTTATTTAATCTGTATATTTTGAGTCAAAAATGCAGAATGACGATTAAAGTGCAATCAGTGTATAATAACTGCTCAATGATAACTAAAATTATATTGCTTAATTATGAAACGGCTAATTTATATTAGTAGGATTACTGAAAATGTTACGCCTACAGAATTACAAAAAATAGGTGAAATCTCACAGTGTAATAACCGAGAATTAAAAATCACAGGTGTATTACTTTACTTGAGCGGTTTATTTTTTCAAATTTTAGAAGGCGATGAGGAAAAAATAGATAATTTGTATAAGCAGATATTAATTGATGACCGGCACAAAGATATTATGTGCTTGCAGTCTGAAGCCAATATTGAAGCACGTTTATTCCCTGATTGGGATATGCAAATTATTAATTTAGAAGATAATAAAGACATATTTACCCAGCCACTAAAAAGTTTATTACAAGCTTTAAGTAGTTCACATCAGATTTTAGAAAAATATACCCAGCCTGCTGTTGTTCAGTCACTCAATCAAGGTCTCAATCCTCTATTTATCAAACCACATAGTACGCATAAATTCGTATTATTTGCGGATATTTTTGGTTTTTCCACTTTTACTGAAAAACTACCCGTTAATGAAGTTGTCACTCTTATCAATGAATATTTTAATTTAACCTCACGCTCCATTACTGAACGTGGTGGTAATATATTGAAATATATGGGTGATTGCGTTATGGCATCATTTGAAAGTCATCAAGCTGATGAGCTTATTCAAGCGACTTTAGATATATTTAAACTTTTAGAAATGATACGCCGCGAATCGACTCCGACTCATCCGGGAAAATTACTGTATACGGGTATTGGTTTAGCGTATGGCGAAGTGATTGAGGGGAATATGGGTTCGCAGATAAAAATGGATTATACCTTGGTTGGTGATACGGTGAATGTTGCTTCTCGAATGGAGGCATTAACCCGACAATTTCCGCATACGCTTATTTTAACTGAGGCAGTAAAACAACAGTGTTCAGAACAGTGGGATTTTATTGAGTTGGGAAAATATTCTGTGAAGGGTAAACAGGAAAAAATAAATATTTACTCAATAGATGATCCACTTTGCTATAAAACATCTGAAATGCAACGCCAAGTAGACAACTTAGCTAGGTTATTAGACGCATTTAACAGCACAGGCATTATAACCTAAACAGCTATAACTAATTATTTATGAAACAAAAAACATCGTTCTAAAATTTATCATTAAGGGATTGATATGCCAACAGTCGTGATGTATTCAACGCAAATTTGTCCGTATTGTATGCGAGCTGAGCATTTGCTTAAAAATCGTGGTGTCGAACATATTGAGAAGATTATGGTTGACCTAGATTCTGAAAAAATGCACGAAATGATGCAGCGTACGGGGCGACGCACTGTTCCACAAGTTTTTATCGGTGATAAACATATTGGTGGATTTGATGATTTATCCGAGCTTGATATGGAAGATGAGTTGTTGCCATTACTCGAAGCAGATTAACTTTTTTACAACAAACCTAGTGTAAATTTACCACAAAAGTTGTAATATAGATAAATACCTTATAAATAGCGACTTAGGCTATTCAAATAAATGTGGTAAAAAAGTGGACGTATGTTAGGCTTGTTGTTAGAATTCCACATGTTGTAAAATTTACTGCATAGTGTAGCATAAGTCATACTGACAGACTCAAAATTGCAACACAAGTGGGCTGAATTTAGTTATTTATTAAGTGAAGTGACATCTACACATCACCGCGCTGCAACAGGCTTGTAGCTATATTATTGTATTTGTTGCTTGGCTATACAGAAAGATTTCAAGGTGCTTTGGGTCACCATATTCAATTTTTTCATTATTCACCACATAGGGAATCAAGCTTATGTTAAAAAATTCTGGTCGCAAACTATTGATTGGTGTCGTGGCAAGTACGCTCTTGTCAGCAGCAGCGTTTTCTCCAATTATTGTAAGTGCGGAAACTAAACCAACTTATAATTTACTTGATAGCTCTGGCAATCCTGTAAGAAGTGCACGTCCGGGTGAGTGTATTCGTGTATCTAATCCTAATGCTCCTACGAAACCTTTTGAAGAATGTGGCGACGTGATTGATAGTGATGGTGACGGCGTAAATGATGACAAAGACGAATGTCCTAATACACCTAGAGGTGTTGAAGTAGACGAAAAAGGTTGTCCAGTAGATACAGACGGTGATGGCGTTGCAGACATCAATGATGATTGTCCAAACAATACTCCTCGTGAAATTTCTCGTGGCGTAGATGCAAATGGTTGTCCTAGAGATAGCGATATGGATGGCATTGCAGATTTCAAAGATCGTTGCCCAGGTACACCTTACGGTGAGACAGTTGATCAATATGGTTGTGCGGTTTCTGACGTGCCTCGTGTTGAAATCTTGAGTTCTGATATTACGTTTGCTTTCGATAGCTATCGTTTAACTTCTCAAGGTCAAGGCGAATTAGGTAGTATTGTTGACCAAATCTTAAGCAACTTTGATAAATTCTCCGGTCTTGCATTAACAGGTCACACTGATTCTATCGGTGCGACACGTTATAACCAAACTTTATCTGAAAGACGTGCTTCGGCAGTTAGAAGTTTCTTAGTTGGTCGTGGTATTCCTGCTGACCAAGTAACATCGCAAGGTAAAGGCGAAGCAGCTCCTATAGCAAGCAATTCTAATCGTGAAGGTCGTGCCCAAAACCGTCGCGTTGAAGTATTTGTTGATATGAAGTAATTTGACCTAAGTTAGTTGTATTAGGTAGGTAGAAAGTGCGTTGTCTCATTATGGGGCAGCGCATTTTTTATGGGTGAGGATTTAGTTTTCCTGCTAGTTTAGGCGAAGAAGTCTTGCTTGATTCCATGCACTAATCCTTAAAAAAATCTTGTTGCGTAAGTCTCAACATAGCGAGACATATTTCCTATAAAAATTGCAGAAAACAAAACTTTTATTGCAGTATTCAAATGTTTTATTTACAAAATATAGTCAAATTACTTAGCATTTATATATAAATTCAAACAATTGCTAATTAAGCTGAGAACTCCGAAAAACTCA
>JAYQWJ020000062.1:0-6530 GCA_035829175.2 Candidatus Albibeggiatoa psychrophila | reverse complement strand
AACCCTAAATCAGAATATATTTAAGCTGTTGAGTCATGATTATTTAATAGTTTTCACATTATCATCATTGAGCAATTGCTATAATACTGCTATTCATTTTTATCAATCTGTAGGAATTTTTATGAAATGGTTGTACTGTTTACTGTTTATCATCCCGAATGTTGCTCATGCTTTATGTGATGGCATCGAAAATATACAAGAAAAACAATCTTGTGCGGTGACGGCTTATCAAGAAGAGGATGCAGCGTTAAATAAAATTTACAAATCGATTCGCAAAGAATTAAATAAAGATCAAAAACAAAAGCTTAAACAAGCTCAAGTCGCATGGCTCACTTTTCGTGATGCTAATTGTACTCATCAAGTTTCCGAGTCTAGCGAAGACCATTTGACAATGAAAAATCTGTGTTTAGCTCAAGTGACTCAGTCGCGTACAGGTGAGTTACACAATATTTATTCACACTTATTTATCGGTTATACGCCTGTTGATTATTCTGCTTATACAACACGAGATGAGGTTTTATCTGCTCAGCAATTGCTTGGTAGCTGGAAAAGTCAAGCGGATGAATATGGTGTAATACTGAACTTTCAAATACTTAATAGAGAAAGTGTATTTTTCTCAACATTGAATGGGCAACAATTTGAAAAAGGTAGCTGGCAATTTACTGATGGGCAACTAATGCTAAGCAATGAACAAGGCGATATTTTATATTTATATAATCAAACCAGCTTGGAAAATGATGTGCTTATATTGTATGAAAAAGAAGGTGGGATTGAGAAGTATCAGCGTATAGAAACGGAAGATTAAGCTTGTTTAAGAAGTGGAAAGTACTTTGTAATTATTTAAAGATAGTATGCCTTGCTTAGGATTATGACTATCAAGCTAATGTTTTTTGAGCATTCTGGCGCAAAATCAAACCCTACGTTTTTTCATTAAAGGATACAATCATCAAGTGTAGCAAAACCTGATTACTATACCATTACTACCGTGTAAAACAAACACCCTATGTTAATTAATGGTTGCGAGTTTAGCTAAGATATTCTAAACTATAGGCAAGTGAGTTGTTTGGAATAAATACGATGTAGTATTTAACTAGCCCCGTCGATCGGGGTTTTTTTCGCGGTAAAAGAATCCATTAGAGAACTTTTGAACTTGTGTTCACGGTTGTGTGCGCAAAAGCTAGTGGTGAAGGGTTATATAGATAAGTGGGCGTTCGCGCCCTTTTTTCGTTTTTGTACGTCACCCAGCCCCCGCAATATTTAATTTCCTATCGTATTATTCCAATCATATTTAATACTCAAAATTAATGATGGAATTGAACCTTGTTTGACAAAAACTTACAGACATTACTCGCACCGACTGTGATAGCACTAGGCTATGATTTGATTGGTGTTGAACGCTTATCGCGTGGGCGTAAAGGCGCACAACTGATTCGTATTTTTATTGATAAGCCCGAAGGTATTACGATCAAAGATTGTGAAGTCGTTAACCATCAAATCAGTGGTGTGTTAGATGTTGAAGACCCAATTCAAGGTCAGTACACCTTAGAGGTTTCCTCACCGGGTTTAGACAGACCGTTGGTGACACAAGCACATTTTGCGCGTTTCGTTGGACATCAAGTACAAATTCGTTTAACCCGTCCCTTAGCAGAACGACGTAATTTTTCAGGTACATTACTTCGTATAGAGGATAATGAAATTGTGGTGTTGGCAGAACAGACAGAATACAACCTGCCTTATGAACAAATAGACAAGGCGAGACTCATCCCTGAGATTTAACGGTCTATTCAATAAGGAATAAAAAAAAAGAATATCATGAGCAAACCGAATAAAGATATTTTACTGGTTGTAGACGCAGTATCAAATGAAAAAGGCGTTGATAAAGAAATTATATTTGATGCTTTGGAATGCGCACTCGCCAGTGCAACTAAAAAACGTTATAACAATACCATTGATGTACGGGTTGCAATTAACCGTGCCAATGGGAGTTATGACGCATTTCGCCGTTGGGCGGTAGTTGAAGAAATTGAACACCCAGACAAACAACTATTATTAGAAGATGCAGAACAAGAAAAACCTTCGATTGAATTGGGTGAATATATTGAAAAACCAATTGAGTCCGCAGGTTTTGACCGTATTGGTGCGCAAACCGCCAAACAAGTCATTGTGCAAAAAATTCGTGAAGCAGAACGCGCTCAAGTGTTACAAGCTTATGAAAACCGCCAAGGTGAATTGGTTAGCGGCTCAGTAAAACGTATTGAACGTGGCAATATTATTGTTGATTTAGGGTCGAATGTTGACGCACTGATTACGCGTGACGACATGATTCAACGCGAATCGGTACGCCCCGGCGATAGAATTCGAGGTTATTTAAAAGCAGTGCGCCCAGAACAGCGTGGCCCTCAAGTATTTTTAAGCCGTACAGCACCTGAATTACTCATTGCTTTATTTACCATAGAAGTCCCTGAAATCAATGAAGAATTATTAGAAATAATTACCGCAGCGCGTGACCCCGGTTCAAGAGCTAAAATTGCAGTAAAAACCAACGATCCGCGTATTGACCCCGTTGGAGCTTGTGTTGGAATGCGTGGCTCACGAGTGCAAGCGGTTTCTAATGAACTGGCAGGTGAACGGGTTGACATTATTTTATGGGATGAGAATCCTGCTCAATTCGTGATTAATGCCATGTCTCCTGCGGATGTAGTGTCAATTATTGTTGATGAAGAAGCCCACAGCATGGATGTCGCAGTACGTGAAGACCAACTGTCACAAGCGATTGGACGTAACGGACAAAATGTGCGTTTAGCCAGTCAACTGACAGGTTGGACATTGAACGTCATGACTGAGGAGCAAGCAGAGCAGAAAAATCAAGCTGAAGTGCAAGTGCTGCAAGATTTATTTATGGATCAATTAGATGTTGACGAAGATATTGCGATATTACTGATTGAACAAGGTTTTTCAACAGTTGAAGAAATTGCCTATGTGCCGATTGAAGAAATGCTTGAAATTGAAGACTTTGATGAAGAAATTGTCAACGAATTGCGTCATCGTGCAGGTAATGCTTTATTAACAGAAGCCATTGCTAGCGAAGAACAAAATGCAGTTGAACCCGCAGAAGACTTACTAAACATGGACGGCATGGATAACGAACTGGCGCAATTATTGGCTGGAATTGGCATTGCCACCATGGAAGATTTAGCTGAACAATCCATTGATGATTTGATGGATATAGAAAGCATGACTGAAGAAAACGCGGGCAAACTTATTATGACTGCTCGCGCTCCTTGGTTTGCAGAAGACACAGAAGCAGGAGGAAGTTAGGCAAAAATACTCTCAATACCTGTATCTATTTAGGCTGAAATCTGTGTCTTAGACAAACACGAAGGAGAATTGAAGAATGAGTGAAGTGACTGTTAGAGAATTTGCCGATGTTGTAGGAATCCCCCTAGAGCGTCTATTATCGCAGTTAGGCGATGCTGGCTTATCAGCCAAACAAGCTGATGACAATATTAACGATGAGGAAAAACGCCAACTTTTGGGGCATTTGCGCCAGATTCATGGCAAAGATACAACATTGGATAACGCAACAGACGAATCAAACAAAATCACTTTAAAACGCAAAAGTCATAGTGAAATCAAAGTACCTAATTCACAAGGTGGCAAAACGAAAACCGTCAGCGTTGAAGTCAGAAAAAAACGTACCTATGTCAAACCGGGTGATTTAAAACCTAAACTTAAAAGTGAGTTAGGTTCTGCACCATTGCCAACTTCAAATTCACCTTTGACTGCACCAAGTAGTTTAACAGGTGGTTTGGGCGCGAGTGGGATTAGTGGTTTGAGCGCATCATCTCCTTTAGGTGGTTCAGGCGCAATGCCTAGTAGTATGGGTGGTGGGAGCTTATTAGGTCGTTCGATGCCAACACCTTCTTTAGATAATATTGAAGATCAAACTGACGATGATGAAGAAATCCGCCGTCAGAAAATGGCAGAATCGATTGCAGCAAAAGCCGCTGAAAAAGCTAAGCAAGAAGAAGAACTACGTGCTGGTGATGATGCTGACAAAAAAGCTAAGCGCGGTGCTGAACATTTAGCTGAAATTGAAGCCAATGTGAAGCGTGAGCAAGAAGAACGTCTGAAGCGTGACGAGGTTGAAAAGCTTAAACGCCAAGAGCAACAACGTCGTAAAGAAGCAGAAGTTGAAGCCCGTAACAAACGTCCTAAGCCTGCTAAAGATGCTAAGAAAGACGCTGAAAATCGGCCTAAGACAGAAGTTAAAGTTATTAAAGAACAACCAAAACCACCAGAGCCGCCTAAGGAAAAAACGGCTAATCGAGCACGTCCAGATAATCGTCGTAAGCCTACTACAGCAGGCGCGGCTGATGCTAGAAAGGACAGCAATGGCAATCGATCAACAGCAAGTCGTCCTTCCACTACTACGGGTACTAGACCCCCTAGACCTGCAGGTGCAAGCGATGCGAAGCCAACAGGTACAGCACAAAATAAACCCGCTGGTGGTTTTTCATCCGACGATAAATCTAAGCTGCCTGCGAAGAAAAAACGTGGTGGTATCGTTGCCAAGCAACAACCTCGTAAAGAAGGCAAAGTTGCTAAAGATGATAAATCAAGTAAATATGCTAAGCAGGAATTACGCAGCGGTGGCGAAACTTTACATAAACGTAATCGTAAGAAAGCAGGCAGAAAAGGTCGTTCAGACTTGCAGCCAGCACAACATGGATTTATTAAACCAACTACGCCGATTATTTATGAAGTTAATGTGCCTGAAACCATCACAGTTGGTGATTTAGCCCAAAAAATGTCAGTTAAGGCTGCTGAAGTAATCAAAACCATGATGACTTTAGGTTCAATGGCAACCATTAACCAAATGATTGACCAAGAAACTGCCGCGATTATCGTTGAGGAAATGGGACATAAACCTGTTCTCATGAAAGAAAATGCCTTGGAAGAAGATTTATTAAAAGGTATTGATATTGGTGAAGCGGTACATCGTGCTCCAGTGGTGACTATCATGGGTCACGTCGATCATGGTAAAACCTCGTTATTGGATTATATTCGTAAAACACGAGTTGCAGCAGGCGAAGCTGGGGGTATTACTCAGCACATTGGTGCATATCATGTTGAAACTGAAAATGGGATGGTGACATTTTTAGATACACCGGGACATGCAGCGTTTACTCAAATGCGGGCGCGTGGTGCAAAAGTCACTGATATTGTAGTGTTGGTGGTTGCAGCAGATGACGGCGTAATGCCTCAAACCATTGAAGCGATTCAACATGCGAAAGCGGCTGGCGTGCCAATTGTGGTTGCAATTAACAAAATCGATAAAGAAGATGCCGACCCTGAACGTGTTAAACAAGAATTAGTTGCACATTCAGTCATTTCCGAAGAATGGGGCGGTGAAAATATGTTTGCCCATGTTTCAGCCAAATCAGGTGAAGGAATTGACGCTTTACTAGATACTTTATTGTTACAAGCTGAAATTTTAGAATTGAAAACGGTAGCTGAAGGTCCTGGACAAGGTGTTGTAGTTGAATCTCGTTTAGATAAAGGACGCGGTGTTGTTGCAACAGTATTGGTTCAAAGTGGTCTGTTGAAAAAAGGCGATATTTTACTTGCAGGTCAAGAATATGGTCGTGTGCGGGCAATTTTGAATGAAGTTGGACAACTTATTGATGAAGCAGGTCCTTCAATTCCTGTAGAAGTGCTTGGTTTGTCAGGAACACCGGGGGCGGGTGATGAGGCGATTGTCGTACCAGATGAACGTAAAGCGCGTGAAATTGCCTTATTCCGTCAAGGTAAATTCCGTGAGGTGAAATTAGCCCGTCAGAAAGCAGCTAAACTTGAAGACATGTTTTCACAAATGCAAGCAGGTTCGGTTACTTCTCTCAATATCGTGCTTAAAGCGGATGTTCACGGTTCAGCAGAGGCATTACAAGAATCACTTAGCAAGCTTTCTAATGAAGAAGTTAAAGTTAATATTATTGCCAGTGGTGTGGGCAGTATTAACGAGTCTGATGCTAACTTGGCTGTGGCTTCAAATGCGGTTATTATCGGTTTCAATGTACGTGCAGATAATAGTGCTAAACGTTTGATTGGTGAAGAGGGCATTGATTTACATTACTATAGTGTCATTTACGAAGCGATTGATGAAGTCAAGTCTGCGATTAGCGGCATGTTAGCACCTGAAATTAGAGAGCAAATTGTTGGTATTGCTCAGGTTCGTGATGTATTCCGTTCGCCTAAGATTGGTGCAATCGCAGGTTGTATGGTGACTGAAGGTCAAGTGAAACGTAATAATCCAATCCGTGTCTTACGTGATCACGTTGTGATTTACGAAGGTGAATTAGAGTCTTTACGCCGCTTCAAAGACGATGTGAATGAAGTTAAAGCGGGTATGGAATGTGGTATTGGTGTGAAGAATTACAATGACGTTCAAGTCGGTGACCAAATCGAAGTGTTTGAGCGAGTTGAGGTTGCTAGAACATTAGCTTAAGGCATTATTAACAGTGGTGGGG
>JAYQWJ020000061.1:0-7697 GCA_035829175.2 Candidatus Albibeggiatoa psychrophila | reverse complement strand
CCTGATAAGGCTTGGGTTTTCATAAATTTGACCCAGCTTTATAGAGTTAGGGTTATTTGTTAGACTACAATCAAACTTATACTTATAAAAACAATGCTATCCAAAGGAGTGCAAGTAAATGCAAAGACTTGTAAAGGAAGAAAGCACATTGACTATTGGTTTTTAGAGGGAATTGACTTTGAGTACTGCACCAAGCTTAGAAATAATGGATACAACTTTAAGAGACGGCGAGCAAATGCAAAATGTCTCTTATACTACTGAAGAAAAGCTCACTTTATCAAAGATTTTACTGACCGAGGTCAAAGTTGATCGTTTAGAAATTACCTCAGCGCGTGTGTCTGAAGGTGAAAAGAAAACTGTTCAAAAAATATTAAATTGGGCGCAAGATGCTGGATTTGCAGATAGATTTGAAATTTTAAGTTTTATCGATGGCGACCGCTCCGTACAATGGGCTAAATCTGTTGGTATCCAACGCTTAAATTTATTGACCAAAGGTTCGTACAAACACTGTTCCGAACAATTACGCAAAACCCCTGAACAACATATTCAAGATATTCAAGCAACGATTAATACGATTGCAGCAAATGGCTTACAAACCAATGTGTATTTAGAAGATTTTTCCAATGGTATTAAAGATTCTCCTCAATATGTATTTGATTTAATTGAAGCATTGAATGAATTACCTGTGCAGCGGATTTTATTACCCGATACTTTAGGCATTTTTAATCCA
Organism: Candidatus Albibeggiatoa psychrophila; assembly: GCA_035829175.2. Classification (GTDB taxonomy): domain Bacteria; phylum Pseudomonadota; class Gammaproteobacteria; order Beggiatoales; family Beggiatoaceae; genus Albibeggiatoa; species Albibeggiatoa psychrophila. The sequence continues at coordinate 6,967 of JAYQWJ020000061.1, read as the reverse complement.
TTTGAGACTTACGAATACATCAGCCAAGTGATTCAGCGTTATCCCAATACCCATTTTGAATTTCATCCCCACAATGATTATGGTGTCGGTACAGCGAATGCGTTGGCAGCGGCCAGAGCAGGGGTTAAAGGACTTCACGCAACGGTTAATGGCATGGGTGAACGTGCAGGAAATGCTTCATTAGATGAAGTGGTGATTGGGGTTCGGGATTTTTTGGGGCTTAAAGTCAATGTCGATGAAACCAAGCTACATAAAGTATCAAAATATGTTGAGATGTTTTCAGGTCAACGCATGGCAAACAATAAGCCCATTTACGGCAAAAATGTGTTTACCCAAACTGCGGGCATTCATGCTGATGGTGATAAAAAAGGACAATTATATTCAAATCCACTGAAACCCGAGCGTTTTAACCGAAAAACCAAATATGCACTTGGTAAACTGTCTGGAAAAGCCAATTTAGACATGTGCTTACGTGAGTTGGATATTGAAATTAGTGAAGAAGAAAAGCACGTTTTATTGAAGAAAATTATTGAATTGGGTGATAAGAAAGAAGTCATTACTATTGAAGATTTGCCGTATTTGATTTTAGATATATTTGAAATGCCTGAAGACCGGCCGTTTAAATTATTGCATTGCTCAATTAACTCGACTTATCAACTTAAACCTGTTGCGGCGATTAAATGTGCTCATCATGACCGTGTGGTTGAAGCGTATTCTCATGGAAACGGCGGCTATGATGCGTTTATGAATGCCTTGCAAGAAGTGTTATTTGAGTTCAATATTCCGATGCCACAATTGCTTGATTATAGCGTGACGATTCCACCGGGTGGTCAAACCAATGCCTTAGTGCAAGCGGCTATTTCGTGGCGGATTAAGAAAAATGGTAAGCCTTTGACTGTCACGACTCGTGGCGTTGATCCTGATCAAAATATGGCAGCGATTGAAGCCACTGTAAAAATGATTAATACTATTATTTCTCATACGCTTTAGCTCTTTCAGATAAATTGACTTGTAGCGCAGGAGTGCAAAACTTGTTTTGCAAGTGACCATTTTTAAGATAAAGCAGCACTACGTCTTATCAAGCCAAGCTATTTTCCATAACACATTAATAAAAAAATGATTTACAGCCTTCTCAACTCGCACCGAGAAGGCATTAAACAAATACTAACCTGTATTACGCATTCCCGCCGAAATCGCATTAATACTACGCAACAATGGACTTAACCAACGCTGAGCTTCTGCTTCATCAAATTCTTCCGCATTCACCTGTTGACGGTATTCTTTCAACAATCGCACCTGAATTGCATTTAATGGATCGATATAAGCACGACGACGTTCTAAAGACAATGCCAATAAAGGATTATCTTCCAACAAAACACTTGCCTGCGTAATCGACAAAATATATTTTACCGTGCGCTCATGCTCCTCAACGATGATGTTATAAATACCTTGCGCATTCTGTTCATCATCGGCTAAAGCGGCATATTCCTTCATAATCGATATATCTGCTTTATATAAACCCATTTGTATATTACTTAACAAAACTCTAAAAAAAGACCATTTTTGATACATTTTTTGTAATTGAGCCAAATTTTCTGCATCTTTACTACAAAATTGCTCGAATGCCGACCCCAAACCATACCACGCGGGTAAAGTATGACGTGACTGAGACCAGCCAAATACCCAAGGAATTGCCCGAATTGAATATTTTGAGGGATTGTCTTGCTGCCGACGTGCGGGACGTGAACCGATATTCATTAAACCAATTTCAGACACGGGTGTGCTTTCATAAAAATAGCTCAAAAAGCCTTCCGTATTATCAGTTAATTCCCGATAATGCTTCTCACCATATTGCGCCAACTCTCGCATAATCACACAATATTCGTCAGATTCACCGTTGTTATTTTCGATGATGGTGTGACTAGACGCTTTTAATAAACCTGCCGAACCCACTGCCAATTCATATTTTGCCGTTTCAGGATTACTGTATTTATACGCCAATACCTCACCTTGCTCAGTGAATTTAATCTGCCCATCCACCGTTGCAAAGGGTTGTGACGCAATTGCATCATAAGTAGGGCCGCCACCACGTCCAACACTGCCACCACGCCCATGAAATAAACGGCTTTCCACCCCATGCTGTTTTAATAATTGAGTGACTTTTTTCTGCGCTTCATACAATAACCATGCGGATGAAATAATGCCGCCATCTTTACACGAATCAGAATAACCTAACATCACCTCTTGTGTATTACCTGAAGCCTGTAATAAATCGAGATAAATCTGATTTTTCAATAATTCGGCTAAAACATCATCAATATGGGCTAAATCTTCAATTGTTTCAAACAGTGGCGAAACCATAATATGACAATACCATTGCTCATCTTGCTTGCCGACCAAATCTTGTTGCATTGCCAAGGTCATCACTTCCAATACATGGCTTGCAGTATGGGTCATTGAAATCACATAACTGCCAAACGCCTGCATACTGATTTCACGCTGCATATCGTGCATGACTTTAAACACGGCTAATGTCTCGCTGGTTTCAGCAGATAATTCCGCTTCGCCAATCTCGATTTTATTTACTTCTTTCAAGGTTTTGGTTAACAATGTGCAACGTTCAACTTCATTCAATTGCTGATAATCCACATCACGGAATTTAAACAATTCAGCGACGGCATCAGTGTGACGAGTTGATTCTTGGCGAATATCCAATTTTACTAAATAGAAACCAAAGGTCTCAACTAAGCGCAATAAATCTTTTAATTTACCGTCTGCAACTTGTTTATCGCCGTGACCAATTAGTGAATCACGAATCACAAGTAAATCTTGATAAAACCCTTGTTCATTGACGTAACCACGCTTTTGTTTTTCTGCAAGCAATAAACCCGTTTTCTCACCACTCAAATGCGCTTGGGCTGCTTCTAAATTATTTTTTAACCGAGTCAACATCATATTCAGTTTGCGTCGATAAGGTTCGTGCTCTAAACGTTTATGAGTATCACATTCGTTTTGATTACACATTTCAATATCTTGCTCAAGACTTTCTTGAAACTCAGCACTGGGACGGCATAAAGTCGAGCTGTGAGTCAAAATGCCCGTTAATTCATTCACGCGCCGACAATATTCTTGTAGCACTTCTTGGGTGTGCATCCGCAACGCTTTTTCAGTAATTTCAGGTTTAACAAACGGATTGCCATCACGATCACCACCAATCCATGAACCAAAACGTAAAAAACTTGGCACGATGATATTAATCGGTTTTTCAGTACCATAAATGCGTTTAATACTGCGTTCAACCGCTAAATAAGTCCGTGGCACAGCGGTAAATAAGCTTTCGCGGAAATAATGCAAACCATTATTAATTTCATCTTCGACGTTCAATTTATTCATTCGCACTTCGTCAGTACGCCATAAAATATGGATTTGTGCTTCTAATTCAGATTCTAATTCTTGACGTTCAATGCGGCTTAAACGGCGTTGGCTAAGACGTTCAGCGGTCACGAAAATACGGCGTAAGGCATTCATTACTGCACGACGACGGGCTTCGGTAGGGTGTGCTGTCATCACGGGGTAATACACCATTTGATCTAAAATCTCTTGTACTTGCTCGGGTGTCACCCCTTGAGTAACAAAGTCACGCATGGTGTTGTCAAATGAACCTTCCCATAATGGTCCACCTAAGTGGATTTGGCGCACGCGACCTAAATGGCGGTGTAATTCATCGGCGATGTTAATCAAACTAAAATAGATATTAAACGCGCGAATTACTTCGGTGATGGTTTCGGGGGATAAAGCTTGAATTAGACGTTGTAGTTGTCTTCGTTTGGCGGGGTCTTCTTGTTCAATTAGGGATAAATAGCCTTTGCGCAGGGTTTCGATGTTGGCGTAAATTTGCCCATCTGCGCGTTCTAACAAGACTTTACCTAAAATATTTCCCAGTAATTTGACACAACGACGTAGTGATTTATCTCTTAAATTATCCATACCTATCGTCTATTCCTCATTTAAGTGCCGAACACTAACCGTTATATATTACCTGAACAGCTTATAAAAGAATAATGCTTTATATCTATTGTGAGGATAAGAGTAGGTTGGGAAAAATGCAATTAAATGGGCTAAAAACAGCAGCTCGCCAAATTGATACGAATAGAATGGAAAACATGCCTTAATGTTAAATTGAAAAGTAAGTTGAGAGGTAAATTGTCATGCAGCGTATTTCGGTTTTTCAAATCAACGATACATGACTGATAATTTATAGAAAATCAAGAATTTATATTTTGAGCTATAGACTTTTCACGGTATTTTCGTGCCATATCATAAATCAATTCAACATCAAAATTTTGTGCGAAGCGTCTTAATTTGCGTATAAAAACACAATTTTTATCTGCCTGATTCAAGCTATCCAATAAGTCTAAAATACCCGACACATCACCTTGTAAACTCAAATCTTCTAATTCTGCAATTTGTTGAGGCGATAACATACAATCTAAAACGATTTCACCATTTTCGCATGGCGGTATATCTTCATCGCTTGAATGTAAATATTTAGTTTCATAAGTCCATTCAATCTCTAAATGGTTTCGCAACAGGGTGAACAATTCGTTTTGATGTATCGGTTTGGGTAAAAATTCATTACATCCCGCTTTTTTACTCTCTTGTTGATGGGTTTCAAAGACGCTTGCAGAGACCGCAATAATGGGTAAGCCATCGAATAATTTGGGCAATTCTCGTATTTTCCGAGTGTATTCAAATCCATCAACAACAGGCATGACTAAATCAACAAGCACTAAATCGGGCTGCATTTCTAAAGTTGCTTTAATACCTTGTTCACCGTCTTCCGCCTCCGCAACCGTAAATCCAATACTGCTTAACAATTCACATAAAATGAAACGATCTTCGGCTTTATTATCAATCACCAGTATTTTTTGATTATTGCCCTGATAAGCAATGACGGTTTGTTCTATTTGTTCCACACCAATATTAGCAGCATCAACTTGATTAAATTCCAGTTCAAACCAGAAATGGCTACCTGAACCTAATGCGCTTTTAACTTGTAATGTGCCGCCCATCATTTCGACTAATTTACGTGTAATGGGTAATCCTAAGCCCGTACCTTCTGCTTTTGCGGTTGAATGCTCGCCAACTTGTTGAAATGGCTTAAATATATTGTCAATATCATCCGCTTTAATACCAACGCCTGTATCTTTAATATGAAATGACAGTTTAGTGTCTTTGGCTTCAATTATTAAGCTGACACAACCTTTATCAGTGAATTTCACAGAATTACCAATCAAGTTGATTAAAATCTGGCGCAAGCGTTTTTCATCTGTCTCAATCCATTGCGGCAATTGGGAAGCGGGTTCATAAATAAAAGCAATTCCTTTTTGTTGAGCACGAATATTAAATAGTTCAACTACACTTTGTAATAATTCAGATAAATTGGCTTTGGATTGGGTTAACTCTAAACGTCCCGCCTCAATTTTTGACAAATCAAGCACATCGTTAATCAAAGTCAATAAATAATCACCACTGCGATAAATGACGTTAACCCCTTCCAATTGGTTTTTATTTAAAGCTTTATCCCGCATTAAAATCTGCGCATATCCCAAAATACCATTCAGTGGAGTTCGTAATTCGTGGCTCATGTTAGCGAGAAAAGAACTTTTTGCACGGTTGGCTAATTCTGCTTGTTCTTTTGCCTTGCCCAGTGAATTCATGGCTTGTTCAGCCATTGAACAAGCATTTTGTAAACGGGCTACAATATTAAATGTTTGATAATAAGAAAAAACAATCGTAGCAATACTAATAATCAATAGAATTGCCACTAAAAAACCAAGTTCTTGCCAAAATCCACCTTCAATACGAATGTCATGCTGTTCATACATTTCAATATAAAAGTCTTTTTCAGTTTCGACTAAATCATCTAAGTTAACAAGCGTTCGATGTGTCTTAATATATTTAGGGTCTAAATTATGTAATTCTCTATGTTTCTTATCATAATATACCGTGTTTAATTCGGTTAAATTAGAATGCTGATGATTTTCAATATTTAGAGATTGATTTAGAGGCTGTTCATCATGTAGCGACTCTAATGCTTGAAATTTATCAATAACTTCTTTAGAATCAAAAGTATACTCGCCATAATGGATGATAAGTCGTAAATTATGGGTTTGGATATTATTACGCAAAAAGAAATTATCTAAGTAAAAACCGACTGCAACCATGCCCGCTGCACCATGCGTTTTTGGCTGTAGATGATGCCACACAATTAATGCAAGTTTATTATTATAAAATTCAATACTTGGCTTAGTATTTATTTTAGTTTTATGAAGTAAGACTTTTAAAGATAACTCGTCAGGAATACCAAACACACTTTCATCTTCAGATTGAATAATGAGATTTCCATTTGGACTGTAAATATTAACAATCTCAAAATCCATAGCTTCGTAAAAAGGCAAAATCAAATCAAGCAGCGTATCTCTATCACCTATTAATAAGCCATTTATCACGCGCCAATCCTGTACTAAAAATTGAGCAAGTTTATCAAGTTTTAATATATTTTCTTTGGCTATCGCATTGATTTCTATAGAATGACTATTATTATGATAATCATATTGTTGTTCAAAAATACGATAATGCAATATGGAAATATAACTAATGGCAACGCCAATTAATAAAGCGATAATAATGGTTGGAATCAGCAGCTTTATTTTGAGGTTATTCATTTTCGACATAATCCTCACCTTCCCAATTTTTTCTATTTATTCGTAAAGTAATAATATCAGGTAAATAAACAGGCAAGGATTGTGCACAGCTTATTCTTTGTTTATTATTGCAGTTTAGGTGCTGCATCATAAAAACACCGTTAAGCGTACTCCAAAATCATCAACAAGTATATTTTCTAATCGCTTGGCATTCATTTTTAGTATAAGGATATAAGAAAAACAAATAAAAGGGTATAAAG
>JAYQWJ020000060.1:0-5585 GCA_035829175.2 Candidatus Albibeggiatoa psychrophila | reverse complement strand
AATACCTCCAAGAAATAAGCTGTTTTTGCTATATTAGCCTAATTGATGTTTTTTTGTAACTACCTAACCAAGCTATACTAAAAAGACAGATTTATAGATAAAGAAGTCTGTTAGAGTTGAAAATAGGTTATGTGCTTGCTTGCGTAAAATAGCATTATTATAGGATGAAAAGGCTATATTGCTTAATTAAATGGATAATGGCAGAATCTGATAACTTTTCTACTGGATGAATTAAGATGATTACAGTGACTCAGGAAGACATTGCGCAGTTTCGTGACGTTTTTGTGGATAATCAAGATGCTATGGATGCTTTAGGTTATATTGATAATTGTGATGGGAATTTATCCGAAGCAATGGAAATTATCTTTACAGTTGAAGATGATTCATTCCATCGAGGTGCTTCGGATGGTGAGGATTTTGAGAAGTTTCTTGTTGGTTTTCGTAAAGTTGTTTGTAATCCTGAATTTGAAGCCAATTTTATCAATAAACCGCTAGATAAATCCCTTGATTTTGCTTTGGGCTATTTGTTTGCAAGCACTGGGCAACCCACACTTTTATTAATTCCTGTATTGTTATATATTTTTAAATTAGGGTTACAGAATTTTTGTCAGAAAGATGATTAGGATTACACAAACAATGCCTAAGAAAATTTTAATCTGTGTTGCCATTCCAATTAATGCACCTGGAATTCACTATGATTTAGAAATAAAAGAAATCGAAGGGCTTGTAAATAAAAGTGATGGTTTCTTTTCTGTTATTCCAAATATTGTTAAGACTCATAGTGAATTATGTCAAAATCTATCTACACATAAACCAGAAATTATTCATTTTATTGGACATGGTACTGAAAGTGGATTAGCTCTTCAAAAAAGCGATGACGGAAAAAAAGATATTGTATCAAATGAACGTTTAGCAAAGACTTTTGAGAAATATTCTTTTGTAGAGTGTGTTTATTTAAGTGCTTGTAATTCCATAAAACCTGCTCAATTTATTGCCCAGCATGTTAATCATACTGTAGGCATGAAAGGTGTGATTAAAGATTTTGTCGCAACCAAATTTACAAAAGAATTTTATTATTATTTAACAGAAAATAGAGCCTCAGATTATGATAAAGCTTGGCAGCATGTTATTGATATGAGAGAATTTCTTAAAGAAGATGCTGAAGATGGCAATAATATAGACAAGTTAAATCATTTAAAAACAGAACCTATTTTATTTAAAAAAGAGGAAATCGAGAAAATAAACTTAAAACCTTTGTATGAACAAAAAACAGCCAAATATTTAAAACCTTATTTACAAATCATATTTTCTGAAAATGATAGAAATGAAAAAAATTATACTTTTGAAGCATGGTCTAATGTTGTTAGTGACAATAAAAGTCATGTGAGAAGTTTTGATAGTGTTTCTTCTGATAAATTTGAAGCATTAGTTCTGGATGTTTTAGAAGATATTTTAGAACAAATTCAGCAACAAGATATAGAATCCCAACTTTTACTAGAATTTTTCTTACCCAACGAATTATTAAACCTTCCTATCGAAAATTATTGTCCTCCTGACTGTTCTCCTATTGGTACAAATCATAATGTGATTGTGCGCTCATTAAACCGTGTAAAAAACATTCATTGGTTAAGTAGTTGTCAAAAATACTGGAAATATAACAAGAAAAATTTACACCTGTCAGCTAACATTTGTTCGATAAAGCTTAAAAACTTTGATTTTTCAAGTGATATAGGCTGTGATTTTTTTGATAATTTAGAAAATGAAGACAATAACACGAGCTTTTTAATTCTAACTTCCCCACCAAAGGATATAGTTTTAAATAAATTAATAGAGGAGGGTATACCTGCTATGCTTTGGTTTAGAAATGAGTCTTATCAAGAATTGGAAATATTGGAAAAATACATGTCAGAACAATATTTAGTTGATTTTCCAAACATAGTGCGTATGACAAGAAAAAGAATATTAAGAAAATATAAAAACATAGGTAGTTTTTCTTTGTTGTGGGATGATATTGAAAGGTTGCCAATTACCATTGTTCATCTTGCAAATAAAGAATTACGTGAAGCCAATGTAGCCCAACATTCTGAAAATTATTTAGCTCTTTAGGAATAATTTATGCCAAATAACGACTGGAAAATATACCAAGGTTCAAAAACTCTTGCTGATTTACCACCGCCACCACCTTGGCGCGATTTGAGTAAAGAAACTAAAAAAGACAGAGGTAAAAAATTTAAACCTAGTGAGCATGAGATTGAATTAGTCAATGCAGCATTGTATTTGCGTCGACCTTTATTAATCACTGGCAAGCCGGGAGTTGGTAAAACATCATTGGCGTATTCTGTTGCGCATGAATTGGGTTTAGGTGAGGTATTACGCTGGTCAATTACCACTCAAACTAAATTGCAAGATAGTTTATATAGTTACGATGCGATTGGACGGTTACAAGATACGTCTTTGTTGAAAAAAGGCTGCAATGAGCCACCCGATATTAGCAAATATTTGCGTTTGGGTGCATTAGGTACAGCATTCGCCTCAGAAAATTTAAGAGTATTGCTGATTGATGAAATTGACAAAAGTGACATTGATTTGCCTAATAATTTACTACATATCTTTGAAGAAGGTGAATTTATCATCCCTGAGTTGGAACGCTTAAAACAAGAAACCCAATCTATTTTTACTCATGACAGCACATCAGATAATGAGCAAAAAGTAGAGATTAAACGTGGTCGCATCTTGTGTAACAATCAGTTTCCTCTTGTCATTATGACCAGCAATGGAGAGCGTGAATTTCCACCTGCTTTTTTACGTCGTTGTTTGCAATTAAACATGCTTCCACCTGATGAAACCAAGCTGGCTGAAATTGTAGCGTTACATCTTGGGGAATTGCCTGAATATGAAACAACAATAGATAGCTTAATCAAAGAGTTTATCAAACGGCGTGATACAGAAAACAAACAACTTGCAACTGACCAATTACTAAATGCAGTTTATTTGGCATTGAAGGATATTAACCCGTCAGATAATCTAAAAGATACCTTATTAAAATCACTGTCTGAAATGGATGATTAAGCTTATCGTGAGCTATACAATTAAAATATAGAGAAAACCAATGACTGTTTTAAAGCAAGAATATGATACTAATTTTGAAAGCTGGGTAAGTCAACATATTGATTTACTTAAAGCAAGACAGTGGCAAGCTGTGGATGTTGAACATTTAATTGAGGAATTGGAAGGTTTGGCGAAGCGTGATCGTAATGAATTGGTGAGTCATTTGGTAATATTGTTAACTCATTTATTAAAATGGCAATTTCAACTTAATCAATTATCTGAACAATGGACAGAATTTACGGGTAAAAGTTGGAAAATATCTATCATTGAGCAACGTTATCATATTCAAGAGCAATTAGACAATTATCCAAGTTTAAAAAATTATTTAGCTGATGCCTTAATTCGTGCTTATCCAAAAGCAGTATCTTTAGCCAAAAAGGAAACAGGTTTATCTCATTTTCCTCAAGTTTGCCCTTATACAATTGAACAATTATTGGATAGTGATTTTTATCCTACACCAGAATAGGTTTGCTTAAACTAATCATGTTAACAAACTTCATCAACGCCTTACACAAAAATGGTATTGAACCGACTGCCGAAGAGTTGGCTGATGCCTTGTGGTTTGCGATGCAAATGAAGCCTTATGTTGATGTAATAGAATCAAAACCATTAGAAAGTACAGAACAAGATAAAACACAAATTCCTTTCCCTGAAAATACAAAAGACCCCATTCCAGCTCAAGAAACAGCCGAAGATAAGCCAGATAGTCCACAAGACGACTCAACAGATAAGCAAGAAACCGAAACACCAATAAGCCACTCCATTAGTTTACCTTCTTCAACAGGTTCAGATGTTGGTGAACCAATTCGAGTACCCGCCACCACAATGTTGCCTGATGTATTACTTTTAGAGCGTGCATTGCGTCCTTTGATTCATAAAACACAATCGGGTCGACGTGATGTTTTAGATGAGGATGCAACGGTACAGTTTATTGCAGAACAAGGCATTTGGTTGCCTATTTTAAAAAATCTGACTGAACCTTGGTTTGATGTGGTGTTGGTGGTGGATGAAAGTGCATCGATGCGGGTTTGGCAAAAAACCATGAATGAGTGGTACAGCTTGTTACAGCGACATGCCGCGTTTCGTCATATACGGCGTTTTGCATTTCGTTATGAGCAGCCAATAAAGGATAGTCAGGATAAACAGCTCAAAGTACGATTGTATTCTGGTTCACGGGTTTGTCAGACTAAAGAGTTGATTGATCCACATGGACGACAGGTGATTTTGATTGCCAGTGATTGTGCTTCGCCTGCGTGGTATTCGGGTGAGATTGCTGCGTATTTTGATACATGGGGCAAAACCAATCCAGTGGCGATTGTGCAGATGTTGCCACAGCGTTTGTGGACAAATTGCGGTTTGGGCGAGACGATGCGGACTTATCTTCATGCGGCTGCACCAAGTTTGCCGAATACCAAATGGGTGATTGATGATGATTGGATTGAGCATCAGCCAAATGGTATGAAAATGCCTGTGATAACTTTAGAGCCTGAGTCTTTGCAGTTTTGGGCGCGGAGTTTAATGGGTAAGGCGGATGCTTGGATTTCTGGGGTGGTGTTTCAGACCGCAGCAGAACAAAAAGCATTTGTTGAGGGGATTAGTTCTGAGCAGAAACAGGTCGCGCGTAGTGTGACGGCTGAGCAGCGTTTGCAACGGTTTTATGCACTTGCATCGCCGATGGCGCAGGAGTTGGCAGAATATTTAGCAGCCGCGCCTTTGTGTTTGGATGTAATGCGATTGGTGCAGCGTGTGATGTTGCCACAGTCTCGACAGGTGCATTTGGCAGAGATTTTTTTAAGTGGTTTGATTAAGCGTTCAGAACAGCATGAGTATATTGAGTATGAGTTTCATGATGGTGTGCGTGATTTGTTGTTAGAGTCTGCATTGTTGCCTGATTCGGTTGATGTGTTGAAAGCGGTTTCAAAATATTTGGCGCAGCGTTGGGGTTATCCTTTGGATTTCCAAGCAGTTTTGGCTAATCCGAATGCGTTTGAAGGTATACCAATTGAGGATCAACATTGTAAATTTGCTGAAATTAGTGGGAAGGTTCTGGAGCAGCTTGGTGGGGAGTATAGTAATTTAGCTAAACTTTGGAAATTTGAACACGCTAAGATTGATACAGAATCTAAACAAATGCAGCCACTTAATGAAGCGCGAATATTTATTGTGGGTCAAGGTGGCGTAGGCAAAACCTCTTTAGTCAATCGCCTGCTGCATGATGACATTTATGACGATAACGAAAACAAAACTGAAGGCATTAATATCAATAAATGGTACGTCAATATTGACAATGAAAACATTCTCTTAAACGTGTGGGACTTCGGTGGTCAAGAAATCATGCACGCTACCTATCAATTTTTTCTGACCAAACGTAGCTTATATCTTTTAGTTCTCGATGCACGTCAAGAAACACAATATAGCCATCTTGAATACTGGCTTAAAATGATAAAAACTTATGGTGCAGACTCGCCAATCCTGAT
>JAYQWJ020000059.1:0-6709 GCA_035829175.2 Candidatus Albibeggiatoa psychrophila | reverse complement strand
TAATGATAAGCACTATATATCGCATGACCATCCAATATTTTAAAGAATCGTTTTGCTATGTTTTACAAAGCCGCAATGGGTCTCAGCTTTTGCTCAACCAATAAATCCTACCTAGATTAAAACTTAGCCTTCAACAATATGTTCCCAATCGGTTCTTTCCCATTCTGCTAATAAGGCACTGAATTCATTTTGTAATAAACCAACATTAGACAATAAATCTGTTAACTCTGTGTCCTTTGTTAATCGCTCTAATTGAAATGCTGCTTGTCCTAAACGCATTGCGCCAATACTTCGGGAACTGCCTTTAATTGAATGTGCTGCTCTTTCCACTGTTTCAGTATCATTGTTATTAATTGCTTGCTCTAATTTTGCAATTTGCTTGGGCGTATCCTCACGATATTTATCCACAATTCTGTGTAAAATAGATAAATTACCGATTGAAATACGTTTTGCTTGATCAGTATTGAAAATAGGTAAAATTTTTGCGGACTTACTTTTGATAACAACATCAGACTCAACTTCTGACATCGCTTCCATACTAGAGTCTAGCTTCCTTTGTTCAAATTTCGAGCGGCGTACTAAGGTTGGCGTATAATTTAAAAAACGTTGCAAAGCCGATTTGACAGTTTCTAATTTTACAGGCTTAGCAATACAATCATCAATGCCACTGGCAGCATAGCGTTTTAAATCATGAGGCATCGTATTTGCGGTTAATGCAATGATAGGTGTGTGATGTTGGTTGTTCAATTCCATTTCTCGAATTAATATGGTCGCTTGCACGCCATCCATCACAGGCATTCTAATATCCATCAAAATCATGTCAAATTGGCTTTGTTCACAGATAGATACCGCTTGTTCGCCATTTTCTACAATGGAAACATTACAGTCTAAGGTTTCTAAAAATTTAGAAGCAACCATTGCATTGACTTGGTTATCCTCGACCAATAGAATTTTTTTCTGCATATTTTTATCCTCAAGGAACAGTTCCTGAGTATTATGCAAAATTTCCACCTGTTTTACTCTTTTACTCATCGGCGGTGCGGAAATTTCTGATTTTTTATTATAAATTTCTAAAATACTGACGATTCGGCTTAAATTAATCGGTTTTGCAATATAATCATTCATCCCTGAGTTTAAGCAACGTTCAGCATCACCTCGCATAGCACTTGCAGTCATTGCAACAATATTAGCCGTTTTTACCTTGATACCTTGCTGGTGTTGTATTTTTTCTTGGCTTCTAATTTTCCGCGTCGCTTCAAAACCATCCATTTCAGGCATTTGCACATCCATGAAAATGACATCAAATAAGCCTTGATCCAACATTTTTAATGCTTCAATACCATTGATTGCGGTGGAGACTTTACAGCCTAATTTTTCTAACATATTAAATGCAACAACACGATTTACATCATTGTCTTCAACTAATAAAACATCTAAGTTAAAACGGCGCATGAGTTTTTCTGGCGTGACAGTTGGAAGAGATGTGGTTTGTTCCATTGTGATTAAATAGCCCAATTTTTCTTTACTTTCAAAAACTAAACGTAGCCTTGCTAAAGTACGTTGTAACTGTAACTGAGGCAAAGGTTTAATTAAGTGCGCAGAAAATCCAACATCATATAAATGCTGCAAATTTTCACTTTGTTGATAACCCGCAGAAGACAATAGTATCAGCGTCGTATCTTGCAATTGCGCATCTTGTTTAATTAATTTTGCTAAGCTTTCCCCGTTCATATTGGGCATTAAATAATCTAAAATCGCGAGCCAAAATGGATCACCCGCCTGTTTTGCTGCACGTAATGCGACTAAAGCTTTTTGTGCACTATCCACAGCTTGGCAACGAATATTAACCGTTTCAAGTTGTTCAGTTAATACTTTTAAATTAATGGTATTGTCATCAACAATCAGCACGTAAGTATTGTGTAAAATTTCAAGTGGCACAGGTGATGGCGTGTGATATTCAGGGGGGATTATCGCAATCGGTAACGGTAGTTGAAATACGAATGTCGAACCAATCCGCTCTTGACTGATGACTTGAATTTCGCCACCCATCATTTTAACCAACTGATGACTAATTGCTAAACCCAAACCTGTACCGCCAAATCGTCGGGTGGTGGAGCTATCCGCTTGGGTAAACTTATCAAAAATAGTGGCTAATTTGTCTTCAGCGATGCCAATCCCCGTATCTTGAATTCGGAAGTTCATACACGCGGTGTTTTCAACTTCAGTCAGACATTCTATGTCAACCAATACATGACCCCGTTCGGTAAATTTAATCGCGTTGCCTATTAGATTAGTCAAAATTTGTCGAATACGACCCGCATCACCTGTAATATAACGCGGTGCTTCAGGCGCATAACGCACAATTAATTCAAAGCCTTTGGATTCTGCGGTAATCGATAACAAACGGGCAATTTCTAAAATCGCATTTTCTAAATCAAAATCAATCGGCTCTAAGGTCAGTTTGCCAGCTTCAATTTTGGAAAAATCTAAAATATCATTGATTAAAGTCTGTAACGCATCGGTTGAATGACATATTGTTTCCGCATATTCACGTTGTTTACGGTTTAAATTGGTATTAAGCAACAATTCGGTCATCCCAACTACGCCATTCATTGGGGTACGAATTTCATGACTCATATTAGCGAGAAATTCACTTTTAGCTCTCGTTGCCGCCTCAGCCGCTTCTTTAGCACGAATCAGTTGCTCTTCAGTCTGTTTGCGTTCGGTTATGTCGACAATAATACCCACAATGCCTTCGACTTCACCTTTTTCATTACGGGTAACAGACGCGGTCACATCGCCCCAAATCAGTTGCCCCGTTTTACTAATAAAGCGTTTTTCAAGTCGGCAAATATCCATTTCAGCATTAATCAATTGATTGATATACTGTTCTGTGGCAGGAATATCATCGGGATGGGTCACATCAAAATTACATTTATTGAGAATTTCTTGATTGTTATAGCCGAGCATTTCTGCCCAAGTGGAATTAAATTGTACATAACGCCCTGTTTTATCCATCAATGCAATCGCAACCGCCGCACAATTGAATATGGTTCTGTAACGTTTTTCACTGTTGCGCAACGCCATTTCAAACTGTTTACGTTCGGTAATGTCTTGCACTAATACAAAAAAGAAGTCAACTTGATGATTTAATTTGCGAATACAACGAATTGAAACACTGGCATACATCCAACTCAAATCTTTACAAATAAAGCGTTTATCCATGTTGTAATCATTCACCATGCCCGATACAACATTGTTGAAATACTCAATATCATGTTCTAAATCATCAGGATGGGATAATGTCACCCATGAGACGCTTTGCAAATCATCTAAATCATCGTAGCCCATCATTTCACAAAACTTCTCATTCGCATCAATCCAACCCCGTTCGGGTGAAAATAAGGCGATGCCAACCAGCGGAATTTCAAAGTAACGTAGAAATCGTTCTTCACTTTGTTTTAAAGCTTGGTTGACTTGTTCTTGAGTACGATTGTCTTGGACAAAACAATACAATTGATGTTGACCAGATTCAGCAATAGACAATTGCAAATCTAAGGTGGCAGGAATCGAGAAACCTTGTTTGGACAATAAAATAAATTCAGCTTGATATTGTTGCTCTTCAGCATTCCATAAGCGTTGGATGGCGGTTTGATGTTGGGCATAACTTTGCGGTTCAATAATGGAAAGCCAATCTAAATCCAATAAAGCGTCATGACTATAGCCCAATATGTCACAAAGTTTTGAATTGATTGTGAGCCATTTTTGCTGCGCGGAAATTAAACCAATCCCAATTAAGTTGGTTTGCATCACCACAGCAGATTGTGTTGCCAGTGTACTCATGATGTTTTATAGCGGCTGAATAGATAAAGACATTGTATTGCAATGAAGTGACAGGATAAACGCTTTTTTCAAATTTAAACCAAAATTATGGACAAATTAGCGATATTTAGCCCTGATTGAATTTATTTTTGCAGTGCACCATTTTTTTATGCTGTCATGGCGTAAATCTTGTTACAATAGCCAATGTACTTATTAGAATTGCAAAGGTATTTACATTGAGCGTTTTAGAACAAAAAGCTTTTATTGGCGCGATAGCCCCTTTTGACAAACTACGTCCTAGTGAACTTGAGGCCGTTGCTGAGGCAATGGATATTGCTTACTATAAAGAAGGGGATGTATTAGTTAAACGGCTTTCATCACCTAAATATTTATATATTATTATCAAAGGCATTGTCCAAGAGATTGATAATGATGGTGTTGCCTCAATTCATGTGTCACAAGACATGTTCGATGCAATGGCGTTAATTAATGGTGAGAGCCAAAACGAATTTGTGGTTGAAGAAGAGCTAATTTGCTATTTATTACCAAAAGAATTGTTTACCACCCTATTAGACAATAACAAAGAATTTCAAAAGTTTTATTATCAAAATATATCTGAACGCTTAGATTCACTGATAGAACAGCGTTATAGCAAAGAATTGTCATCTTTTATGGTGGCAAAAATCAAAGAAGCCTACATCCGCCCACCTGTTATAGTGAATGCTGACAACTCGATTTATGATGCAGTCGCACAAATGAAACAACATAAAATCACCTCAATTCTGGTTAAACGGGGTGATGAAATCGGCATTGTCAGTGATACCGATATTCGTGAACAAGTTGTGTTGCAGCGTAAATCAATTGACAGTGTGGTTGGGGATATTGCGACTTATAATTTGATTGGTATGACCACTGATGATTTTTTATTCAATGCCTTACTCACAATGACGCGACACAGAATTAAACGTTTGGTAATTTATGAAAATCATGAGGTGAAAGGCGTATTGGATCAAATGGAGTTGCTCAGTTTCTTCTCGAATCATTCGCATTTGATTTCGGTACAAATTGAACGGGCAAATACCACAGAACAATTGCAAAAAGCCTGTGAAAGCTTAGTACATATGGCGCAAAGCCTTCAAGCCAAAGGGGTTAAGGTTCGCTATATTAGTCAGTTAATCAATGAATTAAATACGAGTATTTTTGAAAAATTGTATGAATTAATTGCGCCACCTGAATTGATTGAAAATTCTTGCTTGATGGTCATGGGCAGTGAAGGGCGTGGCGAGCAGGTATTAAAAACGGATCAAGATAATGCGATTATTTTGCGCGATGGATTCGAGTTTGCGGGGCTTGATGATGTGACGAAGAAGTTTTCTGAAATTTTAATTAATTTTGGTTATCCACCTTGTCCCGGAAATATCATGGTGAGTAATCCTTATTGGTGCAAGTCTTTAGGCGAATTTAAAGAAGATATTTATCAATGGATTTCTGAACCATGTGAAGATTCAATGATGAATTTAGCCATTTTCTATGATGCGTGTTCAGTCGCTGGTGATGAAAGTTTATTGCGTGAGGCAAAAGGTTATTTATTTGAGAAATTGCAAGATAACAAAGCCTTTTTCACCCATTTTGCAAAACCAACGTTGTCATTTGAAACGCCATTAGGCTTTTTTGCTAATTTCATCGTTGAAAAATCACATCATAAAAACCAGTTAGATTTGAAAAAAGGTGGCATTTTCCCAATCGTCCAAGGTGTGCGCAGTTTGGCATTGGAACATCGTTTAACCATGACGAACACGATTGAACGGATTAAAACCTTGCAACAACTTGATGTATTTGAAAAACAATTTTCTGTTGAGTTGATTGAGGCTTTGGCATTTTTATCCACTTTGCGTTTACAGACGGGTTTGACTAAGTTGGAGCACAAAGAAGCTTTGGATAATTACATTGCACCGGGTCAGTTGAATAAATTAGAGCGTGATTTGCTAAAAGACTCTCTTAAAATAGTTAATGAATTCAAAAAGTTAGTTACATATCATTTTAAATTAAATATGGTTTAAAGCGATAATTGGTGGATTGGCAATCTAATCGTTATTTTTATAATTTTATTAGGATTGTCACTCCCTTGCTTGTTGATAATGAAATCGATAAGTTATAATTATGATTTTGATAATTTCAGCCTGATTAAGAGGATGTTAAATGGCGATTCAAACAGCAGATTTATGTGATGAGCACAGTGATGTTATCAAAGTAGCTGACCCATTATTTAAAATGTATGGTGCAAAACAAGCTTTTGGTGGTCAAATTGAAACGGTTAAAGTGCATGAAGATAATGTCTTAGTTAAAGATAAATTAGCGCAACCCGGAAAAGGTAAAGTCTTAATTATTGATGGCGGTGGCTCATTACGTTGTGCTTTGGTGGGTGATATTATTGCGCAGATGGCAGCAGATAATGGTTGGGAAGGCATTATTGTCTATGGTTGTATCCGTGATTCAGGTGTAATTGCAGATATTTCAATTGGTATCAAAGCGTTAAATACTCATCCGCTGAAAAGTATCAAACATGGTCGTGGAGATGTCTCAATTCCTGTTAATTTTGCAGGTGTGACTTTCTACCCTGAACATTATGTTTATTCTGATTCAGATGGAATTATTGTTGCCGAGAAAGCATTAGTTTAGTTTTATAGTGGATTTAACACTTTGTTTATAGCTCGTTACCAAATTCTATTTGGTAATGCCTGTCTATCAAGCTCTGCTTGAAGAAGTCCTTACAAAATCCTAAATGAACACATACTTGTATTGTGGCAGCTTGGCAAGTTATATTTGCTCGTATGGATTCTATGCAAATTCACTCTCGAAGCAGAGCTTCTTGAACATACACTACCAA
>JAYQWJ020000058.1:0-12580 GCA_035829175.2 Candidatus Albibeggiatoa psychrophila | reverse complement strand
CAAACAGACTATGCTCAACCGCAGGTGATGCCAAACTATTCACGGCAGCCATCGACTGAGTGGGGACAGTTTGTTGCAACGTTGCCAACGGGAGGAATGTTAAAACAATTAGCTGATAACTGTATATTACGCTCAAAACAAAATAATACTTGGCATTTGGGTCTTTCGTCCTCACATAAGACATTGAATAGACCAAAAGCTAAAGCTGATTTAGAATTAGCATTACAACGTCAACATGGTGATCATTTAAAATTACATATTCAAATTGAACGGGATGATGTTTATACACCTGCTCAAGAACAGAAGCAAATAAGAGAAAATCAGCAGCAATATGCTGAATCTCAAGCTCAACAAGACCCCTTTGTCCAAATCTTGCAACAAGAATGTGATGCACAAATTCAAAGTGTCACGCCTATTGTTGGTAATGATGATAAAAGCCAACAAGAAAATTAATCTGCTATTATTATTGGAATAAATAGACAAGGGACTTAAATAATGAAATGGTATCTCATACTTTGCTTAAGCATTTTGGTCACTGCTTGCCAAGCGGAACAAACCTCAACCGAAAATACAGTTGAAGTAAAACCTACGGTCGTTGTTGTTAACGAACAAACTGAAGAAGAATCATCAAGTTCTTGGTGGGGTAAAGCGAAAGATTCGACTGCAAACCTGTGGAATAAAGCCAGTCAATATGTTGGTTCTGCACCTGAAGAGCCAGAAGTAGTCATTAAACCTAACGAAGAGCCTACCCAGCAAACAGGCAAAAATCCTTATTTTGGTAGAATCTGGAATGAGGTGACACCACGCATTAATCAAATCCTTGCTATTGAGCAAAAACAAAGTGATTTGCCTGTTAATGCTTGGTTTACTGAAACAAAACAAAGTAGTCAAACTAAACTGGATAAGTTGTTAGATGAAGCTGTTGATATTTTATCGCTGTCAGATAGTAACCATATTCGCCAGCAAATCCGTGATTTAGAGCAAGATATTGTTGATTTAAAAAATACGATTGCTGATTATCGTCAAGCTCAGGTGAGTGCGCCAATAGAATCGACATGGAAAACCACCGCTGAACAGTACGATGATAAAATTATTGATTTACAAGACCAGATTGCGCAGAAATATCAACAGATTGACAAGTTAAAGCTGAAGTTTGGTCAAAGTTTACAGGCGGATGGAATTCATCTTTCTACTGAGCAGTTAGATGTGTTATTTGCCAGTGTGGTTGGTGATGATATTATTCAAGCCAGTTTGGTATATGAAAACGTCAAATTGGTGAATGAGCAATTAATGGAATTAACCGTTAGTAGCAACGAAGATTTTACCATTAGTAAACGCTATTACGGCATGTATGTGGTGTTGTTGAAAATCTTGTTTCACATGCAAGATAGCTTTGTAAACGACATTGGCAATAAGTACATTCCTAAAATTACTGAAATTGAAATAAGCGTACAGAATATTAAAGCAACAACCCAAAATTTACTGCGCAAAGAAGACAGTGCTAAACGCCGTGAACACTTATTGGCGAATATGAAAGCACAGAAATTAACTTTAAAAACAGCCGATTTATACAAACAACATTTGAACAATCAGCGTAAAAAAATGTTAATTGCGCGTGATAAAACATCGGCAGATTTACAGGTGGCAGAAAACACATTTGCGACGGTGACGGCAAGTAGTGAACTTGTGAATTTGCTACGCACCAGCCAGAAAGCTTTTGAGTTATTGCAAAATATGCAAACACCTGACTTGTTGATTTTTGAAAACTTACAAATGAAACAAGAATTTGCTATTTTGACTGAAAAGTTGAATTCTTAAATATATTGATAGGACTGGCAGTTCTCTACTTTTAACTTACTGAATTAGGACTGCTAGCCCTAAATTAACTTATAAAAATATGACAACATTATTTGATTTTATTCTGCGCTACCTTCGCGCAACATGGTTAGGCTTTATTGGCCCTTTTCAAGATGCTTTTACCCACCGCTATCTACTATTATTACTTATAAAACGCGATATTATTAACCGAACCTCTGGCACATGGCTAGGTGATATTTGGTTGTTTTTACAGCCTGCATTACAAATTGTTGGTTTCTGGTTTTTATTGGATATAGTGCTTAAAATTAAATTTCCAAATAAAGTGCCGTTTGTTGAATATTTTCTATTAGGCATGTTGCCGTGGTTATTCATTTCTGAAGTCTTATCTCGCAGTTTAACTGTTTTACGTGAATTTGGTGGTTTATACCAGCGTGCTGTGTTTCCAACCATTATCTTACCTTTACTCCCCTTAAGCCTTTCCGCCATTTTATACAGCGTTGTCATGGCAGTTGTTACAGGCTTATTAGCAGGCTATGAGCACACATTATCTGGCTTTATATTGATTTATGTGATTGCACTATGGTTGATTCCAATCTGTTATTTACTGGCAGTTATTGGCTTGTTTTTAAAAGATGTTGCGCAACTGTTTCCATTTTTAATTACTGTCACCTTATATTTGACTCCTATCCTGTATTTACCTGAATTGATGCCAGAACCGATGCAATGGATTTTAGTGGTGAATCCTATCGCTGATATTATGGCATTGATTCATGCGATAACGCAGGGATTAGCTTGGGATTGGGGAAATATAATAAGACCTGTTGCATTATGGTTGCTACTTTTAGGTCCTGCATGGGTTATTTATCATCGTGCACAGCCGCATATTCGAGAAATGCTCTAAATTTTTACAAATCTTTTGTAGAGTTAGGATAAAAAATCGGCATATTCTCTAAAAATACAAATTGCTAAACAGAACTTAAAACGTTAAAACTATTCACTAAAATGCCTTTAAACAAACATCTCTATACCCTTATAGAACTGAAATATACTAGTATTATTTGATTTAATTCTGGTAGAATACCGCACTTGTGGCTCGCCTGCGTGTGTGGCAAAGCACAATAGAATACTAAGTCTTGTGTTGATGATGATGAATTTGCACGTATTTTCTTATTACCGCATCAAACAAACTTATTGATACCGAGAGACTTGCAATATCCAAAAATCAGTAAACAGGTCGCTTGATTTGAGGTATGATATATAAAAAGTCGTAACTCAGACCATAAATAAAATGAATGGATGATACAGAATGGCAACCATTGAAATAGACGGTAAACCATACAAAGCACAACCCGGTCAAATGTTGATTGAAGTTGCAGATGCGAATGGAATTAATATCCCACGTTTCTGTTATCACAAAAAACTTTCAGTAGCAGCAAATTGTCGCATGTGTTTGGTTGAAGTTGAAAGAGCACCTAAACCAATGCCTGCTTGTGCAACGCCCGTTATGGACGGCATGAAAGCATGGACGAAATCAACCAAAGCATTGGCTGCGCAAAAATCAGTGATGGAATTTTTACTGATTAACCACCCCTTAGACTGTCCTATTTGTGACCAAGGTGGTGAATGTGAATTGCAAGATATTGCTGTAGGTTATGGCAATGATGTTTCTCGCTATCAAGAACAAAAACGGGTCATATTTGATAAAAATATTGGTCCTCTAATCGCCACAGAAATGACTCGCTGCATCCACTGTACACGTTGTGTCCGCTTCGGTATTGAGATTGCTGGCGTACAAGAAATGGGTTCAACAGGTCGTGGTGATAGCACTTTAATCGGCACTTATATCCAAAAAAGTGTAGATTCCGAATTATCAGGTAACGTGGTTGATTTGTGTCCTGTTGGCGCATTAACAGCGAAACCTTCACGCTTTGTTGCCCGTGCTTGGGAATTACAGCAAGCGGAATCCATTGCCCCACATGATGGCTTGGGTTCAAATGTTTATGTGCATCTTCGACGCGGTGAAGTATTACGAGTCGTGCCAAAAGACAATGAAGCAGTGAACGAAGTTTGGTTATCTGACCGTGATCGTTTTAGTTATCAAGGTTTGACTGCGGCTGACCGTTTGACTAAGCCTATGATTAAGCAAGATGGCGAATGGCAAGAAACTGATTTAGAAAGCGCGTTAGCCTTTGCTGTTGATGGCTTAAAACAAGTTATCGCTTCTCATTCTGCAAATGATGTGGGTGCGTTAGCCTCTCCGACTGCGACTGTGGAAGAATTGTATTTACTGCAAAAATTAATGCGTGGTATCGGTGTCAACAATATTGATCATCGTTTACGTCAAACCGATTTTTCTGACCAAGATGCAGCACCTTTATATCCTGCTTTAGGTCAAGCCGTCAGCGATATTGAAGTCAGCAATAGTATTTTAGTGATTGGCTCAAATCTCCGCAAAGAACACCCTTTGATTAATCACCGTGTTAACAAAGCCAGTAAAAAAGGCGCAAGCATTAGCTTCGTCAATCCTGTAAATTATACCTTCAATTATAAAGTGGCTCATCAAGCCGTTGCAGCTCCATCAGATATGGTTGCTACATTGGCGGGGATTGCAAAAGCGTTAGGTGCAGAATTACCAAGCGGATTGAGCAATGTCAATGCGGATGAAACTCAAACTGCGATTGCTGAAAGCATTAAATCTGGCGAAAGAAAAACTATTTTATTAGGCAATATTGCAGCACAGCATCCACAATTCAGTGCGATTCGTGCCTTAGCGGTGGCGATTGCCAAAGCGTCAGGTGCAACTTTAGGTTATTTGGCAGAATCTGCAAACAGTGCAGGTGCTTGGTTAGCGGGCGTATTGCCACATCGTCAAGCAGCAGGTAATGCAGCAACTGACAAAGGTATTGATGCTCAAGCTATGTTAACTAAAGGTTTGAAAGCTTATGTTTTATTAGGCACTGAACCAGAATTAGATAGTAATATTGCAAGTAGTAAAGTACTTGAAAATCTTAAACAAGCTGCATTCACAGTAAGTTTAACCGCGTATGCTAGTGACACAACTAAAGAATATGCAAATGTATTGTTACCAATCGCAGCATTTACTGAAACCTCAGGTACTTATGTGAATTTGGAAGGTCAATGGCAAAGCTTTAATGGTGTCGTAGCTCCAAAAGATGATGCACGTCCTGCTTGGAAAATCTTGCGGGTTTTAGGTAATTTGTTTGATGTTGATGGTTTTGAGTATACGGATTCAACTCAAGTACGTGATGAATTAAAAGCGGCAGTTGGTGATAAACAAGCAGATAATACGGTAGCAGGTCAAATTGCAGACTTAAATCCAGCTAGCGATGACATTCAATTAATTGCTGAAACGCCAATGTATGCAGTTGATAGCTTGGTTAGACGTTCTAGTGCCTTGCAAAATACGACAGACAGCAAACGTGCTGGCAATATTTATCTGAATTCAAGTTTGGCGCAGCAAAAAGGTTTGAAAGCAGATAAGCAAGCAAAAGTAAGTCAAAACGGCACGACAATCACTTTACCTGTGATGATTGATGAGCGTATTCCAGACAATTGTGTACTTTTATATAGTGCTGAAATCGATGCTAATGGTCAAATTGAAGTGAGTGCGGGTTAATTGTATAGTTCAACTTTTGAGAACTGGCAGTCCTGCCAACCATAGGTAGGCATGAATTTAAGTATTTAGGATTGTCGATTCTTATTAATAGTTATGTTTTGCCTTCTTTCATCGCATAAAATTGAGTTAATTTGCAGGATAATGAACAGTGTTTGTAATGTTCAGGTTTATCATTTCCAGAACAGTAACATTGACGAATTTTAAAAACTAAACGGAACTAATCAGTATGTGGGACATTGTTTACGACAACTCACCCCTTCCCTATGAGTTGACATTTGTGTTAGTGACACTGGTTCAAATTGTCATTTTAGTAGGACCGTTGATGGGTGCTGTAGCCTATTACACACTTGCAGAGCGTAAAGTGATTGGTTATATGCAATTGCGTATTGGCCCTAACCGTGTGGGGTTTTTTGGCTTAGGTCAACCGCTTGCTGATGCGTTCAAGTTGATGTTTAAAGAAATTGTCATTCCTTCGAACTCCAATGCGTTTCTATTCGTCATTGCGCCGATTTTATCTTTAGCACCCGCTTTAGCTGCGTGGGCAGTTGTACCATTTGCAGAGGGCTGGGTGGTTTCTGACATTAACGCAGGTTTGCTTTATATCTTAGCCATGACATCTGTTGGTGTTTACGGCGTGATTATCGCGGGTTGGGCATCAAACTCTAAATATGCGTTTTTAGGCGCAATGCGTTCAGCAGCACAAATTATCTCGTATGAAATTGCGATGGGCTTCACCTTGGTTGGTGTATTGATGATGTCTAATAGCTTGAACTTAAGCGAAATTGTTAATGGTCAATCAGGCGGTATCTTACATTGGTACTTCTTACCATTATTCCCATTATTTGTTATTTATTTCATCTCAGGTGTCGCAGAAACCAACCGTGCGCCATTTGACGTTGCAGAGGGTGAATCTGAAATTGTGGCGGGTTTCCATGTTGAATACTCAGGTATGTTGTTCTCAACCTTCTTCTTGGCTGAATATGCCAACATGATTTTAATCGGTATGCTTGCAACCTTGATGTTTATGGGTGGCTGGTTATCTCCGTTTCAAGGTACACCTCTTGAAGCCATGTTTGCCTTTGTTCCTAGTATTTTCTGGTTATTTGGCAAATTATCCTTCTTCTTATTATTGTTCTTATGGTTCAGAGCCACTTTCCCACGCTATCGTTATGACCAAATCATGCGCTTAGGTTGGAAAGTATTTATTCCTATCACCTTAGTGTGGATAGTTGTTGTTGGTGTTGCTAAATTGATGTTAACTGCCTAAGGGGAATTGATAATGAGTGCAGCGGTTAATTACGTTAAAAGCTTATTTTTATGGGAATTGCTCAAAGGAATGCGCCTAACGGGTCGCTTCTTTTTTGAACGCAAAATCTGTATCCAATATCCTGAAGAAAAAACCCCTTTGTCTCACCGTTTTCGTGGTCAACATGCGTTAAGACGTTATGCGAATGGCGAAGAACGTTGTATTGCGTGTAAACTATGTGAAGCCACTTGTCCTGCTTTAGCGATTACGATTGAATTAGGTGAGCGCGAAGATGGAACACGACGCACCACACGTTACGACATTGATTTAACAAAATGTATTTTCTGTGGCTACTGTGAAGAATCCTGTCCTGTCGACTCTATCGTTGAAACACCTATTTTTGAGTATCATGGTGAGCAACGTGGCGATTTGTTAATGAACAAAGAAAAATTATTGGCTGTCGGCGATAAAATGGAACAGCAGTTAGCGGAAGACCGAGCTAAAGACGCAGCCTATCGTTAGACACTTTTTAGGAGGATAGTTATGCGTTGGTTGATTGCAGTTTTATTACTTTCATTAGTAAGCTTTTCTGTGGTAGCAGCAGAGGAAAAAGACAAAGCTTATTATTCAAGTGGTGCAGTGCATTTTGAGTATGCGCGTTTGAATGGGCGTTTACACGGTACAACCAAAGAATATTTTGAAACGGGTGAATTAAAAGCTGAAGTCGTTTACAAAGATGGCAAATTAGAGTCAAAACGTGAATTTTTGCGTAACGGCAAGTTAAGTAATGAATTGCGGATTACAGGCGGTAAAAAGTATGAGACGCAAATTCGATACTATCCAACAGGTGAATTATTTCGTGAACGTTCTTTGGTTAATGGTATACGTGAAGGTTTAGAAACAGACTATTATCAAAACGGCAAGAAAAAAGCTGAACGTCGTTATGAAAACGGTAAAAAAGAAGGTAACTCAAAAGGTTATCATAATAACGGCAACTTGCAAGGTGACTGGCAGTTTTTAAATGGTGTCCCTGTTAAGGCCACGATTTATTACCGTACGGGTGAAAAATGGTTAGAACATGAAGCGTTTGACGATAAAGGTAATTTGAACGGCATTACTTATGAATACGGCAAAGACAGCGGATTGATTGCTCGTCGCTTTTATGAAAACAACCAAATGGTTCGACGTGAACGGATTGAAGGTTTTATGGATCAGGTCATGATTTTCGTAAGTGATATATTTGCGTTTTAAAATTTTATAGTTAACTTCTTTAAGGACTGGCAGTCCTGTATCTCGAGCAAGCTAAATACTTTGTTAAAAGCAAGGGCTGCCAGTCCTCATAGTTTGTTTGAGTTTTAAAGGTTTCAATTTCAACAGTGTGAAGTACCACAATGATAGAGAAATACATCTTTTATTTTTTCGCCGCAATCCTAGTCTTTGCAGCCACAAGGGTGATTACTGTTAAAAACCCGGTTCACGCTGCATTATTCTTAGTATTAGGTTTTTTTTCATCCGCCTCAATATGGATGTTGTTACATGCTGAATTCTTAGCCATCGTGTTAATTTTGGTTTATGTTGGTGCAGTAATGGTACTTTTCCTGTTTGTAATCATGATGCTAGATATTAATATCACCATATTACGAGAAGGCTTTGTCAGTTATCTTCCGATAGCCTTACTTGTCGGCATCATCATCCTAATCGAAATGGGCTTAGTGTTATGGAATGCTGGCACAGGCTTGGCGACCCCCGATGCGATTGCCACATTTGGTAACTCCGAGATACCGAATACTGAAGTGCTAGGTAACGCTTTATATACCACTTATGTTTATCCTTTTGAGATAGCAGCCGCGATTTTATTGGTTGCGATGGTAGCCGCAATTGCTTTGACCATGCGCGAAAAACGTCAACACAAATATATTGCACCAGAAAAACAAGTGTACGTAAAACGTGAAGATTGTGTGCGTCTTGTAAAAATGGCATCAGAACCAAAGGACTAGACTCATGTTAATGTTATCTGACTTCTTAATTTTAGGTGCAGTACTATTCTGTTTAAGTGTTGCAGGCATTTTCCTAAACCGCAAAAACATGTTAATCATTTTGATGTGTATTGAATTGATGTTGTTATCTGTCAATATGAATTTCATTGCTTTTTCACACTTTAACGCAGATATTGCGGGTCAAATCTTCGTGTTTTTCATTTTAACGGTGGCGGCTGCTGAGTCTGCCATTGGTTTAGCAATCCTCATTGTCTTATTCCGTAATCGTGGCACGATTAACGTTGAAGATTTGGATTCAATGAAAGGCTAACTTAGGTATGCAAGACTGGCAGTCTTTGGTACTCAACATATACGACTTTGTGTATAAAACTTAGGGCTGCCAATCCTAGAAAGCAATACTGACAGATTTCAAGTTATTGGGATAAACATTTATGCAAAATATGGAAAACATATATCTAGCCGCTGTGCTAGCACCCTTAATTGGGTCGATTATTGCGGGGCTGTTCCCCGTAAGTCGCGCAAATGCACATCGCGTCACTATTTTAGGGGTCGGCGTTGCATTTTTCTTGTCTGCTTATGTATTCAAACA
This sequence comes from Candidatus Albibeggiatoa psychrophila, assembly GCA_035829175.2. GTDB lineage: Bacteria > Pseudomonadota > Gammaproteobacteria > Beggiatoales > Beggiatoaceae > Albibeggiatoa > Albibeggiatoa psychrophila. The sequence continues at coordinate 3,293 of JAYQWJ020000058.1, read as the reverse complement.
TATCGTTTTAGACGGCGGCGAAATTTATAATAAAACTCTGTATACCTGGTTAGCGATTGGTGATCTCAAGTTAGAAGTTGGTTTTCTTGTCGATCAATTGACTGCAACCATGATGATGGTGGTCACATTTGTATCTTGGATGGTACACATTTATACCATTGGCTATATGGAACATGATAAAGGTTATAACCGTTTCTTTAGTTTTATTTCTTTATTTACCTTTGCGATGTTGATGTTGGTGATGTCTAACAACTTCATGCAATTATTCTTTGGCTGGGAAGCGGTTGGCTTAGTATCTTACTTATTGATCGGTTTCTGGTATACAAAAGACACCGCAGTTTATGCAAACTTAAAAGCATTTTTGGTGAATCGTGTCGGTGATTTTGGTTTCTTATTAGGTATCGCTTTAGTGTTAATGTACTTTGGCAGCTTAAACTATGCGGAAGTATTCCATTATGTTGAAGCGCATGAACATGACCTTATAGGCAAAACCATTGAAATTATTCCGGGGCAAGCTTGGGGCTTAATGACCGTCATCTGTATTTTGTTATTCATCGGGGCGATGGGTAAATCTGCACAGTTCCCATTACATGTTTGGTTGCCTGATTCAATGGAAGGCCCTACACCCATTTCTGCATTAATCCATGCGGCAACTATGGTAACAGCGGGTATTTTCATGGTGGCACGAATGTCGCCAATGTTTGAATTAAGCACCACCGCTTTGAGCTTTATCTTATTTACGGGTGCAACCACTGCATTATTCATGGGCTTACTGGGCTTAGTGCAAACGGATATTAAGCGGGTTGTAGCGTACTCAACATTATCCCAGTTGGGTTACATGACCGTTGCATTAGGCGCGTCAGCTTACGGTGCAGCTATTTTCCATTTAATGACACACGCTTTCTTTAAAGCTTTATTATTCTTGGCAGCGGGTTCAGTCATCATTGCGATGCACCACAAACAAGATATGCGTGACATGGGTGGCTTGAAGAAATATATGCCGATTACTTATTGGACTTCGTTGATTGGTTCATTGGCGTTAATCGGTTTTCCAGGTTTAGCAGGTTTTTACTCTAAAGATGCGATTATCGAAGCAGCTCATGCAGCACAGATGTCTGGTCATTTTGCTTGGACAGCTGATTATGCTTATTATGCAGTGTTATTAGGGGTATTTATTACCGCTTTATATTCTTTCCGTTTGTTCTTCTTGGTGTTCCATGGTGAAGAGCGCATGGATAAACATACCAAAGAGCATTTACATGAAACGCCTTGGGTTGTGACTTTGCCTTTAGTATTGTTGGCGATTCCTTCTATTATCATTGGTGCATTAGCGATTGGTCCAATGTTGTACGGGCATTATTTTGGTCACGCGATTCACGCTACACATGGTGGCGGTCACGAATGGCATGGGGTTGTCGCATTTACCGTACATGGTTTAACTCAGCTTCCATTTATGTTAGCGATGGGTGGTTTGATTGCAGCAGCCCTAATGTATTGGCCTTTAGCTTTTATCCCTCCGTTTTTCAGAACAATTCCAACATTCTTTGCAACGGCATTTAAACCAATTCACTATGCTTTAGAGCAGAAATATGGCTTTGACCAATTTAATGAATGGTTCTTTGCAGGCGGTTCACGCGGCATTGGTAGCATTTTATGGAAAGCAGGCGATGTAACCTTGATTGATGGTATTGCAGTGAATGGCAGTGCAAAATCAGTCGGCTGGTTAGCCTCAGTGGTTCGCCATTTACAAACGGGTTATCTCTACCACTACGCATTTGCCATGATTTTAGGTTTGGCAGTATTGCTCGGTGTGTTTGTTCTCTAAGATATTGAAAAGGAATACAACGAATGTTTACTGATTTACCATTACTCAGTTTGCTACTTTGGCTACCGATTATCGGCGGCATTTGGGTACTAACTGTTGGCGATGAGAACAATTCTACTGCTGCAAAAGGCGTGGCACTCATGGTGTCTTTGGCAACGTTTGTGTTGTCATTACTCCTATATTTTGATTTTAATACCGCGACTGCGGCGATGCAGTTTAGCGAGCGTTATGAGTGGATTCCTGCTTTAAATATCTATTATCATTTGGGTATTGATGGATTCTCTATGCCATTGATTATCTTAACCAGCTTCAGCACGGTGTTAGTGATTTTAGCGGGTTGGGAAGTGATTAAAAATAGAGCTTCTCAGTACATGGCAGCGTTCTTAATCATGGAAGGTTTGATGATTGGGGTATTCTCTGCTTTAGACGCAATGTTCTTCTATGTATTGTGGGAAGCCATGTTAATCCCGATGTTCATCATCATTGGTGTTTGGGGCGGGCCTAACCGTGTATATGCAACGATTAAATTCTTCTTGTACACCTTCTTAGGTTCTATCTTCATGTTGGTGGCGTTGATTTATTTATATAAAATTTCAGGCAGTTTTGCCATTTTAGATTTCCATAAGCAATCTTTAGGCATGACGGCGCAAATCTGGATTTTCTTGGCGTTCCTTGCAGCCTTCGCAGTGAAAGTACCTATGTTCCCAGTGCATACATGGTTACCTGATGCTCACGTTGAAGCACCAACAGGCGGTTCAGTCATTTTAGCCGCGATCATGTTGAAGTTAGGTGGTTATGGTTTCTTACGTTTTAGTTTGCCGATTACCCCTGATGCCAGTCGTGAATTAGATTGGTTGATTATTGGTTTATCATTGATTGCAGTGGTTTACATCAGCTTCATCGCTTTGATTCAAACTGATATGAAGAAATTGATTGCATATTCTTCGATTTCACACATGGGTTTTGCTACTTTGGGCTTTTTCATCTCGTTCATGATTTTCAATAATACGAATTCGTTGGAAGGTGGCTCGATGGCGATGCAGGGTGGCATGATGCAAATGATTTCGCATGGTTTCATTTCGGGTGCATTGTTCTTGTGTGTCGGTGTGTTATATGACCGTGTGCATAGTCGTGAAATTTCGGCTTATGGCGGTGTAATGAATACGATGCCTCGTTTTGCGATGTTTGTTGTGTTATTTGCAATGGCGAATGCTGGTTTACCGGGGACATCTGGTTTTGTGGGTGAATTCTTGGTGATTATCAGTAGTGCTCAAGCGAGTTTCTGGATTGCATTTACAGCGGCAACGATTTTGATTTTAGGTGCAGCATATACGTTGTGGATGGTTAAACGTGTGATGTACGGTGCTGTTGCTAATGAAAATGTGCAAAATCTTGAAGATATTAATGGACGTGAAACCTTGATTTTAAGTGTTTTAGCGATTGCGGTGTTGGCATTTGGTATTTATCC
>JAYQWJ020000057.1:0-6451 GCA_035829175.2 Candidatus Albibeggiatoa psychrophila | reverse complement strand
CTAGCGATGCTTATAACAAAGCAGTTTGTCTTTAAAATCAAGAAAGTGAATTAATTTAGGTTCAATGCAGCAGCCACATCGAACCCAAGTTATTCAAATAGCAAAATCTAATTGTCGCCACGCTTCATATAGAATAATAGCGGCTGAATTAGACAAATTTAAGCTACGACTGGTGGGCAACATGGGGATTCTAATCACTTGCTCAGCGGGTAAACTTTGTAAAAATTCATTAGGCAATCCACGGGTTTCAGGGCCAAAAATAAAACCATCACCCGCCTGATAATTAGGCTTAGTATGATTTATTGAACCCTTAGTCGAGCAGGCAAATAGACGTTGAGCTGGCATTTGAGCAATGAATTCCTCTATGCTTTGATATTCTTTGACACTTGCCCATTCATGATAATCCAAACCTGCGCGGCGCATTCTTTTATCATCCAGTTCAAAACCGAGCGGATGAATCAAATGCAATTGAATACCCGAATTGGCGCATAAACGAATAATATTGCCCGTATTGGGCGGAATTTCAGGTTGATAAAGCACACAATGAAACATGATTTTTTCAATTTTTAATTAACGATAAAAGAACCATTTAAGCCCAGCTTGCCAGACATTTTTCCAACTCGCCGTATCCCGTATACAGCAGTTTTCATCATTCACATAAAGTTGTTTGGCTTTATTCCACGCTAAACCAATCACGGGTTGATAATCCGACTGCACAACTAAATCATATTGATTGCGCATCGTCCAATATCGCCACCAACGAGATAAAAATCGACGTGGAATAATAGGAATAAATTGTGGATTTGGCAATTGGTATACGGCAATCCCTGTTGGCAATGGCATAAATTCAATTTTTAATTCAGGACGTTCCAATTGCGCTTGGCGGAAAGGCTCTTGAATATTCATCGTATTTAAATTAACAGGATAGGCAATCAAAATCCGTTTAATATCAGGCTGTAATAGAATCTGTTTGATTTGACTATGTGGCTGCGGTTTGATTTCTAATTGAATGTCGCATTTGCCCATGGTTTGTTGGTCAAAATCAGTGACCGCATCATCATGTAATCGCGCCAAATCAGACTTTCCAATCAAATGATAATAGACCGCTTTTTTCAAAATATGCTTTTTCAAACGGCGTAACGCTGATGCAGCTAATCCATGATGTTGCAACATGTCTAACACATTTCGATTGTCGTAATACAATACCCAAGTTGGGACTTTTGCCGCAGCGGATAAATGCCAAATTAAAGATTTTGCGGAAACAACAACACGGTGTCCCATTTGACCAATGCGCAAACACCATTCAATATCATCGTAATGAATAAAATAATCACGCCATAAACCTGCTTTTTTTGCTACATCTGCTCGAATCACTAATGAAGCGGCTGCGACATATTCAATATCCATAAAATCATTGCAGTGCATGAGCAATTTACTTAAATCAACATCCGCAGTTAATAATTCCTCAGTCGATTTACCAAACCATGCAGGAATCACTTCCATGTGCCGATTTAAAATCAACTGACCCGCAGCAAAACGACGGTCAATATAAGCCCCCATTTCATTGATACGCCAAGGATAATCCAATTGCATCATAGTTGAACCCGCAACGGCAATATCTGGTTTTTGCTCAAGTAAATCCACTAATTCGCTTAAGGCTTTTTGATGCACCAATACATCATTATCAAGTAACCATAAATATTGATATTTGCCTTCTGGCTGCTCAAATGCCCATTTTAAACCCGTGTTAAAACCACCTGTTCCGCCAATATTTTCAGGGTTACAAATTAAATGGACATGAGCATATTCCGCGCGAATTGCCTCAGCCGTTCCATCATTACTTGCATTATCAATCACTACAATATCAATATCTTGTTCTGGGTAATCTAAAGTTTTGACTGAATCAAGCAGGTCTAGTACATATTGCTTTTTATTCCACGTCACGATAATGATTAAAACATTTGGCATTCTTTTGTATCCGCATTTAGAACATGTAGGCAAGTGCGTATTGTAATGGCAATTCATGTCGAAAAGAAGTATCAAGGCAAAATTAGGGTAAACGAGTTACAGTTGAAAAAGCTTGAATATTTAGCGCATCTGAATGGTTTGAAATCAGAAAAAGAGAGTGTTTGAAATTGTAAATATTTGAAAAATAAAAACTTTTACATTTTGACTAGGAGGATTAAATATATTAAAAAACAAACAGTTATAAAAAGTGTCCGCACGGCTGAGCTAGCAGCTCTTCTTGACTGTTGGTCAGGATAAAATCGGCATTTGTAGGCACGTTTAGTTTTCACGTTTCACGTTATGTGGTAAAACAATGTGAATGGTCAACAAACAAAGATAGCCTAACGAAAATAAGGAGCGGGTAATAGGGTCGACTGTCGCCGACGCGCTATCCCTCCCCGACCTGAAGGACGGGGTTTCTCGCACAAAATCTTTGATGAAAAAATTTAGTTGTTTAGTTATCGATGATGAACCCGAATTATTAGAAACATTAATAATCTATTTGCAGCGTAATATGGATATTGCCTGCCAATCTGCAAAAACAGTGCATGAGGCAAAAACCTTATTAAGCCAAAAACCTTATGATTTGTGCATTACAGATATGGCATTGAACCCGCCGCATGGCAAGGAAGGTTTGGAGTTAGTGCAACATATTCAAACCAATTACCCCAATACCCCAACGATTATTATTACTGCATTTGGCGATATGGATAGTGCGATTCATGCTTTTAGACAAGGTGCATTTGATTATATTACCAAGCCATTAGATTTTGAAGCATTAAACAAGGTGATAAAAAATGCGCTGCCAACATCGCGCCTATCCAATCCATCCAACTCGTCCAGTCCACAATCAAACCAAGCACCTGAATTAATCGGCACATCAAAACCAATACTAGAATTACGTCAACAAATTCAAAAAGTAGCGCGTAGTGAAGCCGCTATCCATATTTCAGGAGAATCGGGTTCTGGTAAAGAGCTGGTTGCACGTTCAATTCATTATCATAGTAGCCGCAGCAATCAAGCTTTTATCCCTGTTAACTGTGGCGCAATTCCTGAAAATTTAGTCGAAAGCGAATTATTTGGACATAAAAAAGGCAGTTTTACAGGGGCACATTCTGATAGAAAAGGCTTATTTGAAGCAGCAAAAGGCGGTACGTTATTCTTAGATGAAGTGTCCGAATTGCCATTAAATATACAGGTTAAATTATTACGCGCGTTACAAGAAAAAGCGATTCGTCCCGTTGGCATGAGCAAAGAAATTTCAACTGATGTTCGTATTATTAGCGCAACCCATCAGAATTTATTGAATTTGGTGAATACAGGACAATTTAGAGAAGATTTATATTTTCGGATTCGGGTTTTTGAATTGCAAGTCCCCGCATTACGCGAACGTGCTTCTGATATTAAATTATTGGTGCAGCATATTATGCAACGCCTGCGTCCTAAGAAAAAATATACTTTAACCGCCAAAGCCTTATCTGATTTAGAAAATTATAATTATCGCGGCAACGTGCGTGAATTGGAAAATATTATTGAAGCTGCAATGACACTTTGTATGGGCAATACAATTAAGCCTAAAGATTTAGAATTTATTGAACAACCTTATTTTGATAATTTAATTGAACAGTTGCCATCGCAACAAACTCAATCTGCCGCCTCGCCAATAGATAATAATCCCGTTTCTTTAATGGGTAAAAATGATAAAGATCAGTTTGAATATCATAAAATGTTGGTGGCATTGAATCAAACAGGATGGAATAAAACCAGAGCGGCTAAGTTATTAGGTATATCATGGGGTAGTTTTCGCCATCGTTATGATAAATATGGATTAGAAACCATGAAACCGTTTTAACGTATTTGCCGATGGTTTAAAACAAGACATTTGCCTATTTTTCAGTTATATTGCTTTTTAAACAAAATTTGAACTGGTTATGAGCATGACATCGCAGCCTAGAGTTTTATTATCCGCTTATCAATGTGGTCCAGGAATGGGTTCAGTTTCGCAAATTGGCTGGCAATGGTATTCGCGTTTAGCAGCAAAATTACCCGTCACCTTAGTCACCCATGTTAGAAATCGTGAAGCCTTAGAAAATGCAGGTGCACCTCTAGGCGATTCTCATATTATTTACATTGATACCGAATGGTTTGCAGCCCCTTTATACAATTTTTCCTCACGCTTATTTCCCAAAAGTCAACATTCCGTTTTTTTACTGTCTTCACTAGATTATTATGTCTATGACCGTGAAGTGATTAAACAGCTCAAAAATCAAGCCAGTAATTGGGATGTGATTCATGCGCCAACCCCTGTTTCTCCCAATGCCGCGACCCGTTTATATAAATTAGGTTTACCTGTTGTGGTAGGGCCTTGGAATGGTGGGATTAAAAACCCTGAAAATTTTCCTGAAATCATGAAGCAAGATGCTATGTGGCTGTATCCGCTGCGAAATCTTGGTAAATTAACCAATAAAGCATTAGGTGGTACGCGCAATGCGAGCAAAATTTTAGTTGCCAATCAAACCACGATGAATACTGTGCCCAAAGCACATCAAGCCAAATGTGAGATTTTATTAGAAAATGCAGTTGATTTAGATTTATTTGCCGCTGCGACTTATCCCGTCTTTCCTTCCACGAAATTAAAAAATCCATTAGAACTGGTTTATGTTGGGCGTTTAGTGCCATTTAAAGGCGTGTCTATGTTGTTAGAAGCCATTGCGCAAGTGAAAGACAAACTGCCGATTCATCTTACCGTAATTGGTGAAGGTCCATTAGCCCATGACTGGCAATTGTTGGCGGACAACTTAGGAATTAGCCAGCAAGTTGATTGGTTTGGCGCGGCGGATGTTGATGATATTGTAGATAAATTACATGCAGCCCACGCATTTTGTTTGCCTTCAGTACGTGAATCAGGCGGTGCGGTATTATTGGAAGCCATGTCTTGTGCCCGACCTGTGATTGCGATTGCATTTGGTGGCCCTGCCGAAGTGGTCGATGAAGAAGTCGGTCATGCGATTCCGCCAGACGGCAAAGATGTGGTGATTAAAGAATTCGTCAATACGTTTTATAGCCTTTTTAAATATCCTGAAACATGGCAACGCCGAGGTGAAGTCGGTCGCCAACGTGCTGAACAATATTACAGTTGGCACAGCAAAATTAATCACGCTATTCAAATTTACCAAGACTTAACTCAGAAACCATTATGAAGCCGATTCGTTTAGCTTATTTAGCCAGCCGTTATCCAGCAATTTCGCATACGTTTATTTTACGTGAAGTACGGACTTTGCGCCAAAATGGCTTTGAAATTACCGTGGCTTCTATTAATGCAGCAGACCGTGAAATGCAAGATATGACAGCGGCTGAGCAAGAAGAAATGCAGAATACGTTTTATGTAAAACCTTCGGGCTTCTTCGGGGCATTGCAAGCGACAATCAGCACATTATTAACCCGTCCTATTTCATTTTTTCGCGGTTTAGGGTTTGCTTTAAGTCTGGGTAAAGGTGATATGAAGAAATGGCTATATAGTTTATTTTATTTCATTGAAGCATTGATGATTGGGCAGTGGATGCGAAAACATCGTCTTCATCATATTCACGTCCATTTTGCGACACCTGCAGCAACGGTTGGCATGATTTTAAGCCGTACTTTCCCTGTGACCTATTCGATGACTGTGCACGGGCCCGATGAGTTTTATAATGTTAAAGATTATTATTTAACTCAAAAAGTGAATTATGCCGATTTTGTTTGTTGTATCAGTCACTTTGCCCGCAGTCAATTAATGACGTTATCGCCTGCATCTGATTGGGATAAATTTGAAATTTCACCTTTAGGCGTAGACCCAAGCATTTTTAAACCCGCGCCATTTCGTGAGCATCCCGAACCGTTTGAGATTGTCTGTGTTGGGCGTTTAGTGCCTGTGAAAGGTCAGCATATTTTATTGAAAGCAGTAGAGAATTTATTGTCTCAAGGTCGAAAAATCCGTTTGCGTTATGTGGGCGATGGACCTGATAGAGATAGCTTAGAACAGCAAGCTAAACCATTGGGTAAGGCGGTTCGATTTGCGGGTGCGGTGAATCAAGATCAAATTTTAGATTTTTATAAGCAAGCAGATGTGTTTGTATTAGCCAGTTTTGCTGAAGGCGTACCCGTGGTTTTGATGGAGGCAATGATGATGCAAATTCCTTGTGTGACAACGCATATTACGGGGATTCCAGAATTGATTCGCCAAGGTGAGGGTTTGTTAGTTGCGCCATCGGATGTTGAGGGTTTGACCGCTGCGATTGAGGCATTAATGGACAGTCCTCAATTACGCCAAGATATTGGACGTAAAGCCAGAGCATCAGTATTGGAACATTATGAATTGGAAACCAATACGCTGCGTTTAGGTGATATTTTCCGTAAACGATTGACTAATAATTAAATTCTACGAGGATTGTAGCGCAGGAGTCCA
>JAYQWJ020000056.1:0-6666 GCA_035829175.2 Candidatus Albibeggiatoa psychrophila | reverse complement strand
TTATATGCGGAATGTCGGATTAAAGTAATAAATGACTGTGTTGTTGTTAAATTTTAAAATTATTTTTTAAAGTAAAGGGGGCAATTATGCAAGCCGTTATATTAGCAGGAGGCTTAGGCACTCGATTAAGTGAAGAAACCTCTTTAAAACCTAAACCTATGGTTGAAATTGGTGGGCGACCAATGCTTTGGCATATTATGAAGATATATTCCTCTTATGGTATTAATGACTTTATTATTTGTTTAGGCTATAAAGGCTATGTTATCAAAGAATATTTCGCAAATTACCTTTTGCATCAATCGGATATTACCATCGATTTATCTAAGAATGACATCCATATTCATCGACATAATGCAGAACCTTGGAAAATTACACTTATTGATACAGGCGAACAAACTCAAACAGGTGGACGTTTAAAACGAGTACGAAAATTTCTTACAGAGGATGCTTTTTGTTTTACCTATGGTGATGGTCTGGCTGATATAAACTTAAACACATTACTTGATTTCCATAAACGTAATGAAAAGCTAGCCACAGTACTTGCTGTACAACCACTAGGGCGTTTTGGTGCATTGACTATTGAAAGTGATAATCGCGTTTCTGCATTTGAAGAAAAACCTCGTGGTGAATCAGGCTGGATTAATGGGGGATTTTTTATATTATCTCCAAAAGTAATTGATTATATTGATAATGATACAACAACGTGGGAGAAAGCACCTCTGATTAACCTCACAAAAGAGGGGCAGTTGGCAGCTTATACACATCAGGGTTTTTGGCATCCTATGGATACATTGCGAGATAAAAACTATCTTGAAAATCTATGGCAAACTGGGGATGCGCCTTGGAAAGTTTGGAAATGAATATGCCAACATTTTGGCAAGATAAAAAAGTACTTGTTACGGGACATACAGGGTTTAAAGGCAGTTGGTTGTCGCTCTGGTTGCGTCTTTTAAAAGCGGATGTGACAGGCTATTCCTTAGCTCCATTAACACATCCCAATTTATTTGAAGCGGCTCATATCGAGCGAGAAATAAAGAGTTTGATAGGTGATATTCGAGATTTTAATCATCTTCAATCAGCAGTACTTAAAGCCCGCCCGCAGATTATATTTCATTTAGCCGCGCAGCCTTTAGTCCGTGCATCTTATGCCAACCCACTTGAGACTTATTCAAGCAATGTGATGGGTACGGCGCATATTTTAGAAGCAGCAAGACAATGTAAAAGTGTGAAAGCAGTCGTTATTGTCACAACTGATAAATGTTACGAAAATCGTGAATGGGTATGGGGTTATAGAGAAAATGATCCGATGGGAGGCGATGACCCTTATTCTAGCAGCAAAGGCTGTGCAGAATTGGTTACGCAAGCTTATCAACGTTCTTATTTTAACTCAAATTCTGTGGGTATCGCCTCAGCTCGAGCGGGTAATGTGATTGGTGGGGGTGATTGGGCAGAAGATAGATTAATACCTGATTTCATTAAATCTCTTGCTGCAAAACAAAAAATAGTACTGCGTAATCCATTAGCAACCCGTCCTTGGCAACATGTATTAGAGCCATTAGGTGGATATTTACAATTAGCAGAAAAACTCTGGGATGAACCAGCAAAATATACAGGTGCTTGGAATTTTGGGCCCGAAGAAAGTGATGTGCGTTCAGTGCAATGGGTGGTGGAATATATGGCGCACTTGTGGGATGAGGCGTTGCCTTGGGAATTAGATAAGCAAGCTCAACCGCATGAAGCACAGTTGTTGAAATTGGATTGTTCTAAAGCCCATTTTCACTTGAACTGGAAACCTAAATGGTCTCTGGAAACAGCACTACAACAGACAGTGGATTGGTATCAAGCATTTAATCAGCAAAACATCTCTATGCAAGCGGTTTGTTTACGCCAAATCCATGATTACATGGAAAATCAGTCAAAGTGATGCTCGGTGTTTAAAAATTGCTTAATTTCTTCATCCGTGTAAGCTTTGATCCGTTGTCCTTCTGACATTAATTTAGGAATAAAATAATCATAAAGGGCATTTTTTTCTTGTTGTTTACTAAAGGCTTTAAGCTCTATTCCTTGTTGAATTTGTATTTCTAGCGCATTATATGCCTGTTGTGCGATTTCCACCGCATTTTTACAATTTGCAAGCGTATTGACTAATTGCCTATTATCTGTGGCTACTGCATTTAAAAAAGCATGTAATGACGCGCTAAGAGGGCGTGTTTCAACCCATTTGTTATTAATAAGCTGTTTATTGATTATCATAAACCCCGGTTCTTGGCTAAAATCTAATATTGCCTCACCCTGATTAATATTAATATAACGTATACGTTTTTCAGCACGCCTATTCAGCAAAAATTCAAACTGTTTATGATTGCCTGTTGCTCTGATTTTGAGTGCGCTATCGGCTTGATAATCTATGGATTCAAAAATGAGCTTTTCAGCAAATAGCGACCAGCAATGTGGCAGGCTATCATGAACCAACGGTGTGTAAATATCACTATATTTGATTTCGTCGTGGCGTTTTTCTTTAAATGGATCATGCCATGTTATTTGAACCTGTTTTATGTCTATTATAGAAATTTTATTTTTAAATTGTAAAAGATAATCAGCATACATAAACTCAAAATTAACTGCGGCGAGTACATTATTTTTTTCAGCCAAGGCAATTAATGCATCTGCTTCTTCAATATGTAAACTATAAGGTTTTTCTGAAAGGACAGGTATATTATTAAGTAAGGCTTTTTTGATGAAATTCGCATGGGTATGACTTTGAGTTGCAACAATAATTGCTTTAGTAGTCAAACGATTAAAAGCAGATGTCTCATCATCAGTCACTTCAATATTTGAAAAATCTTGGTCTTGTAGCCATTGTAGATTATTCGCCTTACCATGCTTTGTTATCCACAATATTGAACAATTCAAACTTGTCAAAACACTGATTAAAACCCGCGCCCAACGACCACCACCGATAACTGCAATTTTTTTAGTAGACATAGATTATTTCTTTACATCGCAATTTAAATAAATACCCATAAATATAGACTTAAATAGCTGATCATAGGTACGGTTATCATTGCTGACATTGTTGCAATATGATGAGACATTTCAAAAACATCAACCAATAACCAAACAACAATACTGCTGATGAAGTAAGTTAATATTAGGGTAATAAAATACTTAGGTAAGCTTTCACTGTGTCGCCCTTGATGTCGAAACGTGAAATTCCGTTGTAACAAATATGATATTGGGATGCACAGGAAAAAAGAAGCGGTATGTGAAACCAGAATACTGTAGCTCGTAAATAACGCAAAAGCGGTACTAAATACGCCGTAAAGTAAAGTGCTTAAACCACCAGATAATGCAAACCGTAATAATTGAAAAAGCGTATCTGATACAGGCAACTTATTTTTCAGCATGTACAACATATTGCGCCCCTATTGGCAACCATTTTAATCCCTGTTCTAATATGCGAAATACTTTAAAATCAAATGGAAAGAAGAGGATGAAATCATTTGTAGGTTCTAGCAAAGATATATCTTGCATCATGCTTTTTATTTGCTTTGGTTTTAATAAAGTCGCATTTTTATCCAGTGGACAATTATTCACAATACGGACTGTCAAAGGGTTGTAAGGATTATGCTCAAAAATAATAAGTTCACCACTTTTGCGGGTGACACGGTACATTTCTTGTAAAAATGCTTGCCATTGTGTCGGTGGCACATGGTGCATGACACAAATAGTAAATGTGACATCAAACGTATCATCAGCATAAGGTAAGGTTATTCCATCATTACTGCTATATTCAATACCCACATTTTTCCTTGCCATTTCAATCACTTCATCAGCAGGGTCAACCCCATAAAGTAAAATCTCTTTGTCTTGTTCCAAAATAAATGGATGCGCTATCCCATGTCCACAACCCACATCAAGTAATTTGAGATGGGTTTCTGATAAACGACTGCGTACTTTTTGAACTTGCTTCAGTAAATATGCTACTTTCACCTTTGTATAAAAATCATGGTTTTGTCCTGCAAATGAAAGCTGTTCTTCAATTTGCTGGCTATAATCATCTTTATAAGTATTAAATTCATCCGTTTGAGTTGATCTTGAAGTTGGTTTACTCATATTAAATGTCATTCTTCAAATTGATACTGTCTTGAATAATGGTAATAGGGCGTTGCTGTAACTGTTGATGGATTCGGCTGACATACTCTCCAATAATCCCTAAGAATATTGCATTCATACTAATACCTAAAAGTTGAATAATCGTTTGAGTTGCAAAACCCACAGGCCATTCAGTACCAAACAAAATTTTGCTTATAAAATAGAGGAGTGCTAGAAATAATGTACCAAATGCAATCACAAACCCTGTAAAGCTTGCTAAACGCAATGGCACGATAGAATGGCTGGTAATACCATCGATAGCCAACCCAATTAAGCGCAATAATGGAAATTTACTCTGCCCAAATTCACGCTGCTGACGCTCATAGGTAAAGCCCGTTTGATTCTTAGATAAAGTAGAAATAAGTCCACGCACATAAGGGGTTGCATCATGTAATTGGCGCAATTGATTCAAAATTTCTTTATCTACCAAACGAAAATCACCTCCATCCACCACCAAATTATCTTGTGAAATCGTGGCTAAGATACGATAAAAACCTTTGCGCAAGACCAATATCCAAGCAGCCTCTTGTCGTTTCTCACGTATGCCTACAACAACATCATGCCCTTGTTCCCAATATTGAATAAAAGTTGGAAAATGATCAGGAGAATCTTGCACATCGCAATCCATCTGAATTGCCGCATCACCACGCGCCAAACGATAACCTGTCAATACTGATTTGTTAAAACCAAAATTACGTGAAAAGCGTGCAACTCGAACATTTTTATGTTTCTTAGCTATCTTTTTAAGTTCTGTAAAAGTATTATCTTCGCTATGATTATCTGTAAAAATAACCTCAAAATCATAATTTTTTAGCTCTGTGTCAAATATTTGCTTCACTATATTAAATGCACGATGTACATTTTCTTCCTCATTGTAACAAGGGATAATAATCGAGATTAATTTTTTAGAAATTCCGCTTTCAGGGGAGAAGGTCATCCCACTCATAATTTATTTCTCTTTAGCAAGGTAGTGTAATATAATTAATTATCTCGCATATTAAACCTGACAGCAATCATTAAGGAATACTCTTTTATGAATAATATAGGCAATGACCTACATGAAATCACAAAATGTGAAGTGTGTGGCAATCAGCAGCTTAGTTCTGTACTCAATTTAGGGTTGCATCCTATGTGTGATGACCTTATCCCTATTGGTGATGAACGTATATGCAAAGAATATCCAATAGAAATATTATTTTGTGAAAATTGCCTCACTGCCCATCAACGTTTCCAAGTACCAAAACAAGATTTATTTCCAACGTCTTACCACTATCGCTCGCGTTTTACCAAAGATGTACTTAATGGCATGTCTAAATTAGTTGACTCATGTGAACAAAAATTTGGGGTTTTTGAGGGTAAAAAAGTGCTGGATATTGGTTGTAATGATGGTAGCCTGCTGGATTTTTTTAGAACAAAAGGGGCTATCACTTTAGGTATCGAACCAACGGATGCCTATCGTGATGCGGGACATAAAGAACATATTACATTTAATGATTTTCTATCAAAAACAGTAGCAAACAATATTATTGAAACGCATGGCACAATGGATTTTATTAGTTTTACAAATGTATTTGCACATATTGAAGACCTCAATGAAGTGATTGAATCACTTAAAATACTCATGAATCCACACACAATTATCATTATAGAAAACCATTATTTAGGAGCGGTACTTGATGGCAATCAATTTGATACTTTTTATCATGAACATCCACGTACTTATAGTTACACCTCTTTTACACATATAGCACATTCATTGGGTGTGGAATTATTAGAAGTTGAATTTCCAGCGCGTTATGGTGGCAATATTCGTGTTTTCTTAGGCAATGATATACATAATAAAAGTGAGTTGTCTATCAAGCTTAATGATTTAGCTGTGCGTGAACAAAAATTTACACAAGAGTTTGAAATTTTAAGAAATAATATGGAACATTGGCAGCAAACTCAACAAGCATTTTTAAAACAACAAGTCCAAAACTATGGGAAGCTAAAAGCCAAAGCATTTCCCGGACGTGCTGCTATTTTAATTAAATTATTAGGTTTAGATGAAACGATCATTTCTGAAGTTTATGAAAAATCAGGCTCATTAAAAATAGGCCATTATGTACCTGGTACACGCATACCCATCCATTCAGATGATGAATTATTCAACTTGCCTGAACAAACACAACCGTTATTAAATTTAGCTTGGCATATTTCTAGTGAAATTCAAGACTATATGCTTCAAAATGGTTACAAAGGTAAGATTGTAGATATTTTTGAGAAATCATGAGACGGCTGATGCGAAATGAATTTTTAAGCGCACTGGAAAAGAGATCGTTTTTCTAGCTTTTCAAAATCAATATTTATAAATATTTGTTTTATAAAACTTATTATAAGTCCACATCAAGCATATTTTTGTCAAACGGATAATGTGAAAAAATGCCAAAACTTTGATATTAAATTATTACCAACTGAACAATACCCTCGCCACTAAACTTGCATAACGGGGCTATGGATTCTACCTAAGCA
>JAYQWJ020000055.1:0-4033 GCA_035829175.2 Candidatus Albibeggiatoa psychrophila | reverse complement strand
AAGGTCGGAGCATATTTGCAACGGTGCGTTATCAGTATTAAGCGATTATTTTGAGTATTTTTCTCGTTCCGCGCACTGCGTGAAATGGATTTGTAGACGCATCAGCATCCTAATATTTTTTTACGAAACGTGGTGCGTCATCACAAGTTAACAAATTAAAACTTTAAAAATTAAAACGCTAACAGTAAATTATCCATTTTAAAATCGACAAATTCCAACTTATCAATGGGCAATAGACTATCATTCCGTTACAATGAGACACTTTGTTATACGCTCTAAGTGATTATCTTCTCCCTGATAATTGTTAATTGAACATTGTTAATTGAAAAGAGACTTGATTATGGGAAAAAATGTTGTAGTCATTGGTACACAATGGGGTGATGAAGGCAAAGGCAAGTTAGTCGACTTACTGACTGACCGCGTTGCCGCTGTAACTCGTTTTCAAGGTGGACACAATGCGGGACACACATTAGTTATTGGTGATGAAAAAACCGTTTTACATTTAATCCCATCAGGCATTTTACGTGATAATGTTCAGTGCTTAATCGGTAACGGTGTCGTATTGTCATTGCAAGCTTTGCAAGAAGAAATGCAGATGTTGCAAGATAAAGGCATTCCTGTTGCAGAACGTTTAAGAATCAGTGACTCATGTCCATTATTAATGCCTTATCACATTGCGTTAGACAAAGCGCGTGAGTTGGCAAAAGGTAACGCTAAGATTGGTACAACAGGTCGTGGTATTGGCCCTGCGTATGAAGATAAAGTCGCACGTCGAGCATTGCGCGTGATCGATTTATTAAATCCTAGCCGTTTAGAAGAAAAATTAAATGAAGTGTTAGATTATCACAACTTTGTATTGCAAAATTACTTCAAAACAGACCCAGTTGATGCTAAACAAACGCTTGATGAAACCTTACGTTTAGGCGAACAAATCAAGCCATTAATTATTGATGTGCCAGAATATTTATATCAACTTAGCAAAAGTGGTAAAAGTGTTTTATTTGAAGGTGCGCAAGGTACGATGTTGGACATTGACCAAGGCACGTATCCATTTGTCACTTCTTCTAATACCGTATCGGGTGGCTGTGCAACAGGTAGCGGCATTGGGCCTTGCGATGTGGATTATGTCTTGGGCATCACCAAAGCGTATACCACGCGCGTAGGTTCTGGGCCTTTCCCAACGGAATTATTTGATGATGTTGGTGGGTATTTAGCCGAAAAAGGCAATGAATTTGGTGCAACAACAGGTCGTCCACGTCGTTGTGGTTGGTTTGATGCGATTGGTTTACGTCGCGCAAAAATCATCAACAGTTTATCAGGCGTGTGTATTACCAAATTAGATGTTTTGGATGGTTTAGATACCCTGAAAATTTGCGTTGGCTATCGTTACAATGGTCAAGAATTGCAATCGCCACCTGCGGGTGCAGATGCGTTGGAAGGTTGTGAACCGATTTACATCGAAATGCCGGGTTGGTCAGATTCCACTTATGGCGTGACGGATTATGATAGTTTGCCAACCAATGCGCAAAATTACTTAGCCAAATTAGAAGAATTGATAGAAACACCGATTGCGATGATTTCAACAGGGCCAGAGCGTAATGAAACTATTATAAGGCAAGACATTTTTGCATAGTTTTTTCTAATTCTACTAATGATAATAAAATCCCTCGTCCCAACGGTCTCCGTTGGGATGCCGTGCGGACGCTCCGCGTCCCGATTCCGCATGAGTAATAAACTGTTAAACGCCTCAATTCCTAATTTCTAATTCTCCCGTTTTCAGATTAATTTTATATTTTGCATTCGGATAATCACCAATTTGAATATTTCGGAAAGAATCATACAAAGGATTATCTTTATAATCAACAAATAACATATCTTGCTGCTGTTGAGCCAATTCAACAATCTCTAAATAAGTCGTTTGAAAACGTTGATGTGCTTGATAAGTCTGCCAGCCGCCAAATAATATAGGAATTGCAATCAATAGAAAAATAATCGGTCGCGCCCATAATGCCAATCCAATCAATAACAAAGTCACAGGAATTAAATATAAACGTCCTATAAAATTGAGATGACTAATCACATCATGCTGATAATACGCAAACATGCCCCAATAAATAAACATCGTCATAAGCAGCAAACCCATGAAAAGCAGACGATTTAAATAAGTTTTGAATGCGAGCAAAGATAGCCCAAAACAAGTTATACCGATCCAATCCGCATGCTCTCTCAACATATTTTGCCACCAGAAACTATCAATAAATCCTATAAAACTGGGCAAGAATTTATTAAAAGCAAAATCATGAATATCAGCTTCTGAGCCTAAATCAATCATCGTAAAACGCAATATCCAGTAACTCCCGCCTAATATGAACGCAGTCGAAAATAGTTTAATTAATGACTTTAAGTCCATTTTTTGGTTTAAATATAAAATAATCAAAAAGGGGATAAAGATAAGATTGATTTCTTTACAGAAAAAGCTCATCCCAACCGCAACCCCCGCCAAGAAAAATGCTTGATAGCTTAAGAGTAATAATGCAAGACTGAGTAGGAATAAACTGCTGGCATCAAATAAATTTGCGTACCAAGTGGCGGTAATCAATCCACTGCTGGAGAAGAGAAATAATATTGTAAAAATAGGGAATAAATAGGCTTTTAGTTGCCAACGTTGGAAAACTTGTAAAATAAAAATTAAAGTGCTTAAAAGTAAGCCGATGTTAACCATTCGCAGTATGTGCCAAGCTGACCCTGAAAAGGTCGTTTGCTCTAAAACAAGAGTAGCAATAGAAATAGGAATAGGACGATATAAATTACCCAGTGGTTGTGTCCAAATAATGATTAACTTTTCCCATAAGCTATTAGATTGACTATAGAAATAGATTAGAAAATTACTTTCATCCCATACATCGATAATCATCAATGGTTTGAGTAATATTAACCAACTCATTGCTAGAATAGCGGGAATGATGGCGCGTAGAATCATATTCTTTCAAGTTTAGGTATTAAGTGGACGATTCTGGTAAATATATTAATTCAAGTTACGCAGAAAACATTTGTTGCTTAAAAATTTGCAGTTCAAGGAAAGCAGATTGAAGTTTACCTCATTTTATCACTTTTCAATTCTTTATAAAGTTTTGTCGGAGTCAGAGCTGCCGCGTAAACATTTTCCATCCAAGGAGATGATTTCACCTTCACTATTTTTTAATGCGATTGCCCTACCACGCTTATCTAATTAGCAAATTAGCAGTT
Source organism: Candidatus Albibeggiatoa psychrophila (assembly GCA_035829175.2). GTDB lineage: Bacteria > Pseudomonadota > Gammaproteobacteria > Beggiatoales > Beggiatoaceae > Albibeggiatoa > Albibeggiatoa psychrophila. The sequence continues at coordinate 787 of JAYQWJ020000055.1, read as the reverse complement.
GTCAGATTTATCCGTATCATCTATGATTCCTTTTACATTTAACTTTATTTTTTAAGGAAACCATGATGAAACACACCTTATCGCTCTTACTGGCGACGGTGTTGTGCTTGGTAGGCTATACAACATCAGTCGCGGCTCAGGATGGCGCATATTTAACGCCTGAGTCCATCCAGACAATGCGAGATACTCGTAAGCGTGGTGATGACCCCACCGAACTTTGCGAAGATTCTTGTAAAGATTTTGAAAAAACCTGCAAAGAAGTCAGCAAAGATGCAGAAAAACAATGCAAAGATTATAAAGACGAAGAGAAATCTTGTAAAAAATCTTGTGACGATGACAAAGCATGTGAAAAAACATGTAAAAGTTATTATGATCAGTGGGAAAAAATATGTAAAGATGATGTGAAAGATTGGGAAAAAGAGTGTAAAGATGCAGCTAAAGGCTGCAAATCCTCTTGTAACGATTCATTTATTATTCTTCTTCTCGATGCAGATAATTCAATCCCTGTCATTGATTTAACGTCTGAGGAAGTTGCAAGCCTTTCTATCAATATTGTAATTAATTTCACTTACAACCATATTATTGATTTACCTGTAGAAGCCGTTGCAGGTTTAAAACCAGAACAGGTTAAAGTTTTATCTCCTGACGCTTTAAAAGCGTTATCTCCAGAACAAGCGTTAGCTTTATCTATTGATGCACGTCAATCATTCTCACGCGAACAAATTGAATCTCTTCCAGAAGAAACAGTTGAAGTCTTAGCATTTGAACCATGTGAAGGTGATGCCTG
>JAYQWJ020000054.1:0-4991 GCA_035829175.2 Candidatus Albibeggiatoa psychrophila | reverse complement strand
ATTCTCTTACATTCAAGTGAGTTGCAAGTTCCGAACTTATAACCATAAAACCAAGTTGAAAAACAACCCTTTTCTCAAGATTCCCATTGATAAAATGCGACTGCTAACAATCCTCATGTTACAATATTTTTAGGAAGTTAAATAAAACTAATAACGGATGGATGCCATGACAACAACACCTGTTAGCTGCGAATTCTTTCCACCTCGTACTGAACAAGGTATGGAAAAACTCAAACGAGTTCACGATAAATTAAACCAAGCACTCAACCCCGAATATTTCTCGGTCACATTTGGGGCTGGTGGCTCAACTCAAGAAAAAACCCTTGAAACAGTTGTACATATTCAGCAATCTGGCTCACAAGCCGCTCCCCATTTATCTTGTATTGCCAGTGCTAAAGACAATATTCGAGCACTTTTGCAAAGTTATAAAGACAACGGTATTTCCCGCATTGTGGCTTTACGTGGCGATAAACCGTCAGGTTGGCTAGGCAGTATTGGTGAATTCTCTTATGCAAATGAATTGGTTAGCTTTATTCGTGAAGAAACAGGCGACTATTTCCACCTAGAAGTGGCGGCTTACCCAGAATTTCACCCACAATCAAAAACGGCTGAAACAGAGTTTAAATATTTTCAACAGAAAGTAGAAGCGGGTGCGAATGCAGCAATTACGCAATATTTCTATAATGCTGATTCTTATTTCTATTTTATGGATGAATGTCAAAAACGTGGCATTGATATTCCTGTCGTGCCGGGGATTATGCCCATCAGCAATTTTGAGCAGTTAAGCCGCTTTTCTGATACTTGTGGGGCTGACATCCCACGTTGGTTGCGTTGGAAACTAGACGCTTTTAAAGATGATAGTGACAGTTTACAAAAATTTGGGGCAGAATTTCTCGGACGATTGTGTGAACGCTTGATTCAAGGCGGTGCACCAGGTATACACTTTTATACCTTAAATAAAGCGAACTTAACGCTGAATATTGCTCGAAATATCGGACTGACACAATAAAATACTCAAACTGGAACACTATTTGCGCTATGAGACTCAATTATGCTTTTGCTTAGAGGGGATTGCTTATGACCGAGGAATTACCAAGCTTATTGTTAATCGACGATGATCCAATTATTACAGAATCGTTTGCGTTTGTATTACGGGATAGATTTAAGGTTCATGCAGTCTCTACAAGGGAAGAAGCAAAGCATCTTTTATATTCAATGCCTGTTCTGCCCAATGTGGCGTTAGTGGATTTAGGATTGCCACCGACACCGCATACACCAGATGAAGGGTTTGCTTTAGTGTCGGAACTCCTGACATTTAATCCAGCCATGAAGATTCTGATGTTATCAGGGCAAGACAGTGAGGACAATGTACGTCACGCACTGACGTTAGGTGCAGTTGACTTTATTCCGAAACCTTGTGATATGGAATTGCTAAAAGCACGTTTGAGTCACCAATTAATGATCCACGAAGCCGAGCGGCATAAACAGCCCCAAGCTAAACAAAAAGAATGTGGTTTAGTGGGGCAAAGTGCTGCGATGGATACTTTGCGGGCGCAAATTAAACAGTTTGCTGATTCTCCTTTTTCTGTATTGATTGAAGGTGAATCGGGGACTGGTAAAGAACTTGTTGCCCAGTGTTTACACATTCAAAGTAAGCGATTGAGTGAACCTTGTTTAACTTTGAACTGTGCAGCGTTTACAACTGAATTACTTGAAGCTCAACTATTTGGTCATGCCAAAGGCGCGTTTACAGGTGCGGCGACTGCCAGAGCAGGTTTTTTTGAAGAAGCTTCTCAAGGCAGTTTGATTTTAGATGAAATTGGTGAGATGCCTTTACCTTTACAATCTAAATTACTGCGAGTGTTGGAAAACGGTGAATATTATCGTTTAGGCGAAACCCGTGTGCGTCAATCATCAGCGCGGATTATTGCCTCAACCAATCGAGATTTACGTGATGAAGTGCGTAAAGGACATTTTCGGGCAGATTTGTATCATCGCTTAAGTGTTTTAACCGTGAAAGTACCTTCTGTTTGTGACCGTGATGAAGATAAATTTTTGCTATTAGAACATTTTCAGAAGTTTTATGGCGAAATGGGCACATTATTCCAATTAGATGAAGCTGCCCATAAAGTTTGGGGTGCTTATTCATTTCCGGGCAATGTGCGAGAATTGCGTAATATTATTATCCGCTTAGGGGCGAAATATCCAAATCAGAAAATTATCCGTTCTCAATTAGAGCCAGAGCTTGAAAATGAATTTATGGATAAGCAAGAGTTGGAAATGGATAGTGATGAGGCGATTAGTAAAAAATTAAGCAAAGGTGGTTTTTCACTGGATGACGTATTGTTGCAATGGGAACGACGTTATATCGATGCTGCGTTAAATAAAAGCCAAGGCAATTTAAGTCAAGCTGCCCGAATTTTAGGAATTAACCGCACCACCTTATACAGTAAAATGCAACGCTTAAATAAAAACAATATGTAATTTTAAGCCTGTATCTCAAATATATTTAGATTGGGCTGTCAGTTAAATAATTGTCAGCCTTTTTTATTTTTAAATAGATTTTTAAATAAGTCGGTTGCTTATATAATGAGCACTTGAATATAAAAAACAGCCTAAATACTCTCCAAGTTTATCAACTCTAAAAACTGAGAAATCTATATTAAATCCTCAAGGAGTCGTCGTGATGGATAATGATAAAATTGTACAATATACTGAAGCATTAAATGGGCCTGCACCAGACTTTGATCCTGACTGGGAAGTAACCCAAGAATTACTTAAAATGGTCACAATGCAAGCACGTCAATTGATGTATTTACAAAAGCAGTTGGATATTTTAAAACATTCGCATGGTTCAAGCATGGAAACTTTAATGCACTCGTTAAACCGCAGTATGACGATGCAAAATATGAATCCTCGTACTTTAAAACAAGATGAGGTGAAATCGGCAATTTCTGAATTGAATCAATCTATTGAATCTGCCGCAAAAGGTGAGCGTGCTGCACAATATGCAGGCAATGTATTAAAATTTATTGCAAAAGTGGTTTTATGAATTACATTTATTTACATGGTTGGGCTTCTGACCCTTCTTCTAGCAAAGCGGTTTTTTTCCAACAACAATTTGCTAAACAGGGTATTTCTCTACAAGTTCCAGATTTAAACCAAGATGATTTTTATCACTTAACTTTGACTCGCCAAATCGAACAAGTTGCCGCTTTATTTCCAACCCAGCAGCCTGTGACTTTGATTGGTTCAAGTTTAGGCGGTTTAGTTTCTTTATGGTTGGCGCAAAAATATCCACAGGTTGAACGTCTGATTTTAATGGCACCTGCGTTAGAATTTTATCCCAATTGTATTGATGTTTGGGGTGCGGACAATTTTAAGCGTTGGCAAACAGAAGGTGAATTGCGCATGATGCACTACGCTTGGGAACGTGAGGAATTGGTTAGTTATGATTTCATCAAAGATACCATGCAATATCAAGATAAGAATTTACAACGCCAATTGCCAACCTTAATTTTACATGGTGAAAATGATGCGGTTGTGCCGATTCAAGCTTCTCGTCATTTTATTGTGCAACGTGATTGGGTTGAATTGAAAACCTATGACAGCGACCATAGCTTAAAAGATGTGTTACCTGAATTATGGACTGCAACGCAGAATTTTTGCGGATTAAACTAAATGCTCGGTGATATCCCTTTATTTATTTCAGCTTTTTTAACGGGCTTACTTGGTTCGGTGCATTGTATTGGGATGTGTGGCGGTATTGTCGGCGCGTTGACGATGGGATTGGCTGAGCCTATTCGGCATTCTCCAGTTAAATTATTGCCTTATCTTCTGACTTATAATCTGGGTCGGATTTCTACTTACGTCATGATGGGCTTGATTATTGGCTTTATCGGCACACTTTCGCAGCAGTTATCTTATCAACATAGTCTTCATTTATGGATTTCTGGTTTATTCATGCTTGCCTTGGGTTTGTATATTGGTGCTTGGTGGCAGGCTTTGAGTTACTTAGAAAAATGGGGCGCGGTGTTGTGGCGTAAAATTTCACCATTAGGTCAACGCTTTTTACCTGTTAAAAATCCATTACATGCGTTAGGTTTAGGCTTAGTTTGGGGATGGTTGCCATGTGGATTGGTTTATACTGCATTGGGTTTGGCTTTGGCGGGTGGCAGTACAATGCAAGGCGGCTGGATTATGCTTTGTTTTGGATTGGGTACATTGCCGATGTTATTTGTGATGGGAACGACAGCGCAATGGTTGATGCAGTTTACTCGGCGTTTAGTCGTGCGGCGCATTATCGGCGGTTTGATTATTTTATTTGCTATTGCCACCTTAGCTGAAATAATTACGTTTCATCCGAATATTCAGGGCATGGAAGTCTGTGATTAGGAGTGCATTTTATCTCGCTTATACAAACACACGCACTCCTAGCCAAATTTAAAAAACCTTCACACTGACTAATTAATTGCTGAAAACCATTTAGCACCAAATAAACCGCCTTCTTTTGCTTTCCAGTCATTATCCAGCATAATCTGTTTTAAGCGTCGTTTAATCTCATCATCTTTCAACTTGCCGTGTGCTTCTTGCTTGAACATTTCAAAGGCATCGTCGAATTCTTTGCGATCCACTTTTCCATCGGCGGCAAAACGTTCTAACAATTTCTTAGCCTGTTCTTCAATTTCACGCTCTAGCCCATAGCTGTGTTCACTGGCTGCTTGACGAATGATAGCAAGCCCTTTTTCAACCCCAATCCCCATTTTAATGCCTTCTTCCAAGATACGCTTTTCTTCTTGGCGGTCGATATATTTATCATCAAACACTTGTAATTTAATGTATTCTACAAATTTATCAATGGTTTCTTGAGTAACTAACATTAGGCTTTCCTTTTGTAAATCAAGTGATTTTGGGCAGTGACAACAGCGGCTTTGTGAGCAACTCAGTTTATCCCATACAAATTTGACAGGAATAAACATCACAGTAAAAGG
>JAYQWJ020000053.1:0-2276 GCA_035829175.2 Candidatus Albibeggiatoa psychrophila | reverse complement strand
TATTGTGCAATTGGCTCTGTTAAAACTAATATTGGGCATTTAGACGTTGCAGCAGGTGTCACGGGTTTAATTAAAACGGTTTTGTGTCTCAAACATAAAAAATTAGTACCACACTTACACTTTACTCAACCTAATCCAAAAATAGATTTTGCTAACTCACCTTTTTATGTCAACACAGAATTAAAAGATTGGCAAACTAAAGATAATATACCACGTCGCGCCGCGGTCAGTTCATTTGGTATTGGTGGCACGAATGCGCATGTTGTTTTAGAAGAATCGCCTCCATTAATTTCTTCATCAAGTTCCCGACCTTATCAATTGATTGTCTTATCTGCCAGAACAGAGTCAGCATTGCAAGCTCAGCGAAAACAACTACTTGAATATTTCAAAGCCCATGCAGATATTAATTTAAACGATGCTGCTTATACTTTACAAATTGGCAGACAAGCATTTGTATATCGCAGTATTTTTGCGTGTAATTCGGTGCAAGATGCTATAGAGAAATTAAGTGAGCCCGTCTCATCCATCCAATATCATTTACAAACTGAACAAACTCAAAATATTGTCTTTATGTTTCCCGGACAAGGGTCGCAGTATGTCAATATGGGATTAGAACTATATCAGACAGAATCTATATTTAAAGAACATATTGATTATTGCGCTCAATTTTTACAGCTACATTTAGGCTTAGATTTACGCACTATTCTTTATCCAACACCCGAACAAACCACTTATGCTGAAGCACAATTAACTAAAACCGCGATAACGCAACCTGCATTATTTATTGTGGAATATGCGTTAAGTAAGCTATGGATGTCGTGGGGTATTCAGCCTCAGGCGATGATAGGGCATAGTATTGGGGAATATGTTGCTGCTTGTATTGCTGATGTATTTTGCTTAGAAGATGCCTTATTACTTGTAGCAGAACGGGGTCGCTTAATGCAATCCGTTGCGGAGGGAAGCATGTTGGCTGTACCTTTGTCAGAATCTGAGTTAAAACCATTGTTAATAGATAATTTAGATATTGCGGCAATTAATTTATTTAATCAAACAGTTGTATCGGGTGCGGATGAAGTTATTCAAGATTTTGCGCGACAACTACATGCTAAAGATATTAAAACTCAGGTATTGCATACTTCTCATGCGTTTCATTCAGCAATGATGTCTGGTATTTTATTTGAATTTTTGCAGGCATTACAAAACGTTCAATTTAACCCGCCACAAATATTATTTATTTCCAACCTAACAGGTCAGTGGATTACCACAGATGAAGCGATGAGTCCAGATTATTGGGTTCAACATTTACGACATACCGTGCATTTTGCACAAGGCTTGAGCCAACTGTTTGATGCTTTTAATAATCTTGTATTGCTTGAGGTTGGACCTGGATATACATTAACGAAATTTGCAAAACGGCATCCAGATTACAATACAGATTTTTGTTTACCGACGTTAAGACATGTTGATGATCATATATCAGACAACCAGTTTATACAGCAGTCATTAGGACAATTATGGCTTGCCAACGCATCTATTAACTGGAAACAATTTTATGCTCAGGAACAACGTTTACGAATCCCATTACCAAGCTATCCATTTGAACGCAAAAGATATTGGGTAGATGTGCAACCAATTCAAACCGTCAAAACAAATGATGCAATGCTTAATAGGGAAATTTTGCAGCGTCAAGAGCAGTCAACGAACGAATCAGCAGTAACTACAATATCATCTGTGATTCTGAGTTCAGTGGAACAGCAATTAACCGAAATTTGGCAACAGGTATTAGGTGTACAAAATGTGGGTATACATGATGATTTTTTTGCATTGGGTGGCGATTCTTTAATAGCAGTGCAGTTGATTCATCGAATTAATACGGAATTACAGCAAGATATATCATCACATGGTTTGTTAGATGCCCCAACAATTTCCAAGTTATCGAAACGGTTAAATATTGATAAAAATTCACAACAAGAACGACCATTTTGTTTAGTTGAAATTCAAGCAGGGAATCCAGATAAATTGCCGTTATTTTTAGTTCATCCAGTTGGTGGACATGTTTATATTTATCGAGATTTAGCCAAAAGTTTAGGCGCAGAACAACCTGTTTATGGATTACAATCTACTGTTTTAGATGGGAAAAATATCGCGCCTGAAACCATTGAACAAATGGCAACTCAATATATTCAGGCAATACAAACTCGTCAGCCAACAGGACCTTACTTATTAGGCGGTGCATCATTTGGCGGGGTCGTGGCGTATGAAATGGCGCAGCAGTT
>JAYQWJ020000052.1:0-6176 GCA_035829175.2 Candidatus Albibeggiatoa psychrophila | reverse complement strand
CATTTTGCCCCATTTTAATCCATTTTTACCTACTGTGCAAAACGCTCAACTTAGATTAAACTTTAAGCAAAATCTACCGCCACAAATCGCTGTTCCAAATCAAGAGTTCAAACACCATGCAGTTTAAGGTCACATATTCCCCTCACATTCATTCTGGTAAGCGCGTTAACCAAGTCATGTATCAAGTCTTGTTTGCTTTATTACCCGGTATCGCTTTATATATTTGGTTTTTTGGCTGGGGTATTGCCATTAATATCCTACTGGCTTGCACGGCGGCGTTGGGGTTTGAAACGCTTATGCTGTGGTTACGCAAACGCCCTATTAAACCCTTTGTTACAGATGGTAGTGCCTTGATTACAGGCTGTTTATTTGCGCTGGCGATAACACCTTTTCTACCATGGTGGATGACGATTCTAGGCATTGGGTTTGGGATGATATTCGCTAAACATCTATATGGTGGTCTTGGCAACAATCCTTTTAATCCTGCGATGGTTAGTTATGTGGTGGTACTGATTTCATTTCCTGCTGAGATGACGCAATGGCCTTCTTATACCGCGATTGTACAACAAGGTGGTGTAAGCTTTTGGGATAGTTTTAATATTATTTTTATGGGTCAACCCCATATTGGTTTAGCACTTGATGCGATTAGCAGTGCGACACCGTTAGATGATGTCAAAACCAATTTAGGGCAATTTGTTGCGCTTCATGAAATCATGCAAAACCCGATATATGGCATGTTCTCGGGGAAAGCATGGGAATCAATTGCAATCGCTTATATGTTGGGTGGAATATGGTTAATTTATATAAAAGCCATTGATTGGCGAATTCCTAGTGCGGTATTAACAGGCTTGTTTGTCATATCGTTATTATTTTATTTAGTTGATAGTGATCTATATTTATCGCCATTGTTTCACCTATTTGGTGGCGCATCGATTCTGGGCGCATTTTTCATCGCAACCGATCCCGTGACCGCAGCAACTTCAATTAAAGGACGTTGGATATTTGGTTTAGGGATTGGCTGTTTAGTGTACGTGATTCGGACATGGGGCGGTTATCCCGATGGAGTGGCATTTGCGGTATTATTGATGAATTTAGCCGTACCCACAATTGATTATATGACACGACCTAAAGTCTTTGGACGGAGCTAAGTAATGTTATTCAAAATGATTCTTAAAACCGCCGTTGCATTGGTGATTGCTGCTATTTTGGGTTCTGGTTTAGTTGCATTCAGCCATCAAGTGACGTATAAAAAAATTCTGAGTAATCAACGTGCTGCATTGGTACACAGTCTGAGCGTTTTAATTTCCCATGATATATATGATAACGATTTGGTCAATGATATTGCCTATTTTCAGGACGAGAATTTATTAGGCTCGGATACGCCAACTGTGATTTATCGAGCGCGTTTACAACAACATCCTGCCGCAGCAGTGCTCAGTATAGTTGCACCTGCTGGTTACAATGGCAAAATTCATTTATTGGTTGGGATTGATTATGATGGTACGTTGATTGGGGTGCGAGTCATTTCACATCAAGAGACTCCGGGTTTAGGCGATATGATTGATGCGCGGCGTTCTAATTGGATTTTAAGCTTCAATGGTTTATCTCTGAATAATTTGACTCGTAAAGCTTGGAATGTTAAGCGCGATGGCGGCGTATTTGACCAATTTTCGGGCGCAACGATTACACCTAGAGCAGTGGTTAAAGCGGTGCATAATGGCTTATTATTCTACGAAAATCACAAAACTGAGATTTTTGAAGCAGAGACCCCCAGCATTGTACAATCGCAACAATAAGCGAATAAAAATGCGCCGCGTCTGAACCGTATCAATGTTATTTAATTTGGAGCGCAACCAGTCATGACCGAAATCTTATTTATTGCCGACTTGCATTTAAGTCCTCAAACCCCTGAATTAATAGAGAAAAGCATTGTTTTTTTTAAAACTCGGGCAAAACATGCGGATGCCTTGTATATTGTTGGTGATTTATTTGAGATTTGGTTAGGTGATGAAACCGTCGCGATTTTTCAGCTTATTATGAATACCTTACATGAATTGAGTCAGACCACGCCTATTTTTATCATGCACGGTAATCGTGATTTTCTATTAGGACAGCAATTTGCGCAATTGTCAGGCTGTCATTTAATTACAGAAGATACGAAAAAACTGGATATTTATGGCACGCCAACCTTGATTATGCACGGCGATACTTTGTGTACTTTAGACATGGCTTATCAGCAATTCCGGCAACAAGTGCGTAATCCCCAATGGCAGCAACAATTTTTGTCTTATTCTATGGAACAAAGAAAAGCCCTCGCCCAGCAAGCACGAACTCAAAGTCAAGCAGAGTCTGAACAGAAATCAGATAGCATTATGGATGTGACTCCCGAAGTTGTGACGGAAATCATGCAGCAGTATCAAGTGAAACATTTAATTCATGGTCATACCCATCGTCCTGATATTCATGAATTAGCAACCGATGCAAAACGTTATGTGGTTGGAGATTGGAAAGTTGACGCTGAAACCAAAATTTTAAGTTGCAAACCCAATCAAATATGGTCGCTTGATTCGATTTAAGCTTTTGTCTATGTTAGCAATGATTCAGACATTTTTTTAAAGTATATAAAAAGCAATAGAAATCGTTTTGAAGCAAGATACCACTACTTCTAATTTTGTTGGTCAATGGCTTTACGGGATTGCAAAAGAAATTGCAGAACACGACCAATATCCCGACTGGAAAGAAGTTAAATAAGCAAAAAAGCCACATCCTCAAAGAGAACATGGCTTTTTTCAAGCTTTAAACTAAAGCAGCTTTGGCTTGCTCAACAATAGCAACAAACGCATCTTTATTATTTACTGCTAATTCAGCTAAAACCTTACGATCAATCTCGATATTCGCCTTATTCAAACCATTAATTAAGCGACTATAAGAAATCCCGCATTCACGCGCACCCGCATTAATACGTGCAATCCATAATATACGGAATTGACGTTTACGTTGACGGCGGTCACGATATGCATATTGACCTGCTTTAGTCACTGCTTGCTTGGCTACACGATAGACGTTCTTGCGACGACCACGATAACCCTTGGCGGCATCAATGACTTTTTTATGTTTAGCGTGTGCTGTTACACCACGTTTGACTCTAGGCATTTAATCTTTTCTCCTATGCGTAAGGCAACATACGTGAAACCATTGCTGTATCGCAATCTTGCACCATACTTGGCGAGCGCAATTGACGTTTCCGTTTTGATGACTTCTTAGTCAAAATGTGGCGGCGATGGCTTTGACCACGCTTAAAACCACCTGTTGCTGTACGGCTAAAACGCTTAGCTGCACCGCGATGGGTTTTCATTTTTGGCATTTTGTTTAAACTCCAAAGTTGTAAAGTCGTTGGGTACAAAAAAGACAAAGGACACAAAACACTCGTTCCGTGCCCTCTTTCTCAAAAACCACAACAACTATTTTTTACTAGGGGATATAATCATCACCATTTGTCGGCCTTCCATCTTGGGACGTTGTTCAACATTGCCTAACTCACCAATGTCCTTTTCTAAACGTGCCAATAACTGACGACCAATGTCTTGGTGTGTCACTTCACGACCACGAAAACGAATGGTAACTTTAGTTTTATCCCCGTCTTCTAAAAAGCGCATTGCATTTCGCAATTTAACTTTATAGTCGCCATCTTCTGTTGTCGGTCTGAATTTGACTTCTTTGACCTGTACTTGTTTCTGTTTCTTCTTGGCAATTTGACGTTTTTTGTTTTGTTCAAACAAGTATTTGCCATAATCCATGATGCGACAAACAGGCGGCTTTGCACTTGGCGAAATTTCAACCAAGTCTAATTCTGCTTCACTCGCTCGCGCTTGAGCATCCTGAACTGAAACAACTCCAACATTCTCACCGTCCGCATCAATCAATCTGACTTTTGGAACATTAATTTGCTCGTTGATGCGTGCGTTTTTTTCTGCTGCGATGAATCTGTCCTCCTAAATAAAGTCCGTGAGTTCCGCGTTTAATTTTTCAATAAAATCATTGAGAGGCATAGAACCTAAGTCCTCACCACCACGCGTACGCACTGCAACTTGTTGATTTTCCATTTCCCGTTTACCTACAACGAGTAAATAAGGTACTTTTTGCAAAGTATGTTCCCGAATTTTAAGCCCTATTTTCTCATTTCTCAAGTCTGTTTCGACTTTAAAGCCATTTTTTCGTAATATTTTTGTCACATCGTGTACATAATCGGCTTGGGCATCCGTGATATTTAAAACAGAAATCTGGATTGGAGCAAGCCACGCTGGGAATGCACCTGCATAATGCTCAATTAAAATACCTGTAAAACGTTCCATTGAACCTAAAATGGCGCGGTGAATCATCACAGGCACTTGTTTAGAGCCGTCGGCTGCTACATATTCTGCACCTAAACGCCCCGGCATTGAGAAATCAACTTGAATTGTGCCACATTGCCAAGTTCGACCAATGCTATCTTTTAACGTAAATTCAATTTTAGGGCCATAAAATGCGCCTTCACCGGGTTGTAAGTCCCAGCTTAAACCCTTGCTATCAAGTGCAACTTCCAATGCTTTCTCTGCTTTGTCCCACACTTCATCATTACCAACCCGTTGTTCTGGGCGAGTAGATAATTTAATCAACACTTCTTCAAAACCAAATGCTTTATAAACTTCAAATGTGAAGTCGATTAATTTAGTCACTTCTTGTTGCAATTGATCTTCGGTACAAAAAACGTGGGCATCATCTTGGACAAAACGTCGAGCACGCATTAATCCGTGCAATGTGCCTGAAGCTTCGTTACGATGCACTAAACCAAATTCCGCAATCAAATAAGGCAATTGACGATAACTTTTTAAGCCTTGATTGAAAATTTGAATGTGTCCGGGGCAATTCATCGGTTTAATCGCATAATCTCGATTTTCGGATTGGGTCGTAAACATATTGTCAGCGAATTTATCCCAATGTCCTGATTTTTCCCACAAACTGCGATCTAAAATCAACGGTGCGTTTACTTCTTGATAACCGTATTCATTCAAACGCTTGCGCATGTAATTTTCAACATTACGATATAAGCTCCAGCCTCTTGGATGCCAGAACACCATACCGGGTGCTTCTTCTTGAAAGTGAAATAAATCGAGTTGCTTACCTAATTTACGATGATCGCGTTTTTCCGCTTCTTCTAAACGGTGCAAATAATCGGCTAAATCTTTTTTATTGCCCCAAGCTGTGCCGTAAATCCGTTGTAACATTTCATTGTTGGAATCACCACGCCAGTATGCACCCGCTAAGCTGCGTAATTGAAACGCTTTAATTTTGTTGGTGCTGGGGACGTGAGGGCCGCGACATAAATCAATAAAATCACCTTGTTTGTAGAGTGAAATTGTTTGACCTTCAGGAATAATATCGCTGATGATTTCCGCTTTGTATTGCTCACCCTGATTCTTGAAAAACGCAATCGCTTCTTCGCGCACCATCACGGAACGTTCAACAGGTAAATTCTGTTTGACGATGAATTCCATTTTGGCTTGAATTTTTTCTAAATCTTCAGGTGTGAATTTTTCAGCACGGGCAAAGTCATAATAAAAGCCGTTTTCAATCGTAGGGCCAATGGTGACTTGGGTTTCTGGATATAATTCTTTAACTGCTTGCGCCATTAAGTGAGCACAAGAATGGCGAATAACGTCTACACCTTCAGGGTCTTTTTCGGTGATAATTGCAAGCTCGGCATCGTCGCTTATCGTCGTTGACGTGTCTACTAATGTGCCGTTGAGTTTTCCTGCTAATGCTGCTTTTGCAAGGCTTTTACTGATATTAGCGGCGACTTCAACCACTGTAATTGGTTGGTCAAATTGTCTTTGACTGCCGTCAGGAAGTGTAATGATAGGCATAGTGAACGTCCATTACCACTGAATGTTGGATGTTAGAAGGGTTTAAAATATGAACGAATATCATAAAGACGATACTTGGTAGGCGCGAGTGGGATCGAACCACCGACCACCACCATGTCAAGGTGATGCTCTACCACTGAGCTACGCGCCTGTCGTTTGAAGCGCGAAATTATATGTTTTTACAGCATAAATTGCAAGTATTTTTTATATAGACAATAGGGTAAGTTACAGCTAATACAAATTTATGCTTATTTATGATAATATATGCTTTAT